>JAYUTU010000073.1:0-6639 GCA_043754975.1 Bdellovibrionales bacterium
GCGAGGGATTCGAACCCTCGAGCCCCGCGAAGGGCTGCCAGTTTTCAAGACTGGTGTATTCAACCGCTCTACCAGCTTTCCGTTGTTAGTTCTATTGGATTTGACACTATGATTCAACGAGATTCTGATCGCCGCAGCGCAGTTAAAATATGAACATCATGCGAGCGCATTTCCGTTTGCCCGAAAAAATTTAGTTTGTTTTAGTTCCTCTCTGACACGCTTAGTTCGTGTCAGAGCCTTTGTGAACATCAGCGCTTGGTGATGGTTTTTGCGCTGAAATTACACGCGCTGTGGGCGGTAATTTTGCTTCAATATCATCATTGGCTTCATTGATATCGCTAGGAACTTCGCTGGCTGCTGTCGATTTGTCATCGGCGTAGATCACTTCGCCAGCTTCGTCTAGATTTTCATCTTCACTTTCGCTCGGCATGAAATTGACACCCATCATGTATTCGGCACCGGTGTCGATTTCGGAATCACCGGGGCTGTCTTTACCCGGTGAAGTCGATGACCGGCGTGTGCGTTTATTAAATTCTTGCTCGGAAATAATGTCTTTCTGACGTTCACTTCTGCCCATAAAAACCTCCTTGGTTTTACGTTGTAGATTCCGTTTAAAAAGTTACTGCTGAACTGACACCCATGAGTTGTTAACTCCAGCACCACGAACTAAGCGATTAAAATACTGGGCGTTATCAGGATGCACTCGGATGCAACCATGAGATGCCTTCTGACCTAGCTTACTCCAGTTGCTTTCAGCTGTTCCATGCACTGCGAAGCCTCCGCGAATAAATACGGCATAGGGCATGTTTCCTAAACCTTTGTAATCCCCACCTGGAAATTTGTTTGACGTGTACGCGTTGTAAATGCGCCCGTTCGGGTTCTCATTCAGCAGCGGAGTTTCATACTTCGGTAAACCCGTTGAAACAGGCCAAGTCCCTTGCAAAGTCCCATGGATGTACAGATAAAGTTTTTGTTCTGATTTAATAATTTGCGCATACACTTCGCAGGTTTTTTGCGCGCACCGGCTCGAGAAAAAATCGGGAATCTCCAAACCAAAATCAAACGCAGGTTGCCCGGTTTGCTGTTCGTACTCACTGTCGAAATCTTGCAGGCGATCTTCAATATTTTCTGCGAATGGATTTAATTCATCCAAGCCGTTATTTTGATTCGTCTCCGCATGTCCCACCGCCGCTAAAAAAAACGCTGTTAAAAGAATTATTATGTGCTTCATTAAAACCTCCGGTGGTTTGTTTAGCCTATGCAGTGTTTGCAGGCACAGGCAAACACCCAGTAGCAGGTTTAAATTATTTAATAAAGTTCTATTTTTGTTCTCAAACCCCAGTACCCGTACTGTGCGAATTTGTGGCAGATTAAACATGTGTTTCAAAATGAGACGACTTACCAGGACTCTCATCATGGCAGGCGCAACAACCGACAAGGAAATATCAGGGGAATTTATTTATGGCAGAAATAAAAAATGCAAAAACGTTGTCAGAAGCCATTTCAAGCTTAGAAAATGCTGGAAAAACGAAAGCAGATGAAATTAAAAGTTTTCTTGGCAGTGACTTCACTGAGATCAAAAAAACTTTTGCCGACCTGAAGCCCTATTTGGATGATTTGAAAGTTGCCGTTGAAAAACAGGTTTCAGAATCTAAATCTAGCGTTGAAGAAAAAATCACAAAAAATCCATGGCTTACTTTTGCCATTGTTGGCTTTGTCGCATTTATTTTAGGATGTCTTATCACGGCTAAGAAAAAAACGGATCCACCGCAATGATGGGCTGGCTTGGAAAATTATTATCCTATGGATTGGGGCAAGTGGCCTACACGTTTCTGTTTTCACAGATGCGAAAAAAAGCACTGCTAACGTATTTAAAAACACTCAAGTTAGTTCGGCAAAGCTTGCTTGCAGTCGTGTTTATTTTAATCTCGTTACAAATTATGATTCTAGGGCTCGTCGGAACATTAGTTACTGCAGTGTGGCTTTACCCGTCAGACTTAGAAACCAAAGTGTGGATTTTGTTGGGACTTTTTTTAACTCTATTTATCATTCCGGGCCTAGGCCTTATGCTGTTTTTTTCAGAGCGCACGTGGTTGAAAATTTCTGGAGCTGAAAAAATAATATCTGAATCCGTTTAAGTTGCAGCTCTTAGGCTGTTTGCTTTATTTAAAGTTCCCAACATTGCTTTATATTCAATGGATTGGCTAAATCATTGCATCACCATTCTTAAACTCACACGAAGGAGAAAGAATGCAGCACGACACTTTTGACAAAATGAAAACAATGACTGGTGACACAACATTTGCAAACAAACAACCCGTCGAAGGCGAACTGACGAAGAAAATCGAACGAGTTACGGCACGGATTCCCTCGGTGGGGTATTTAGGTTTGGCCTTAGGCGCAATGGCTTTATCGATTGGCTTAGCGGTCGTGAAAGAGCGAAAGGATTTTGCAAACTTTGTTGGACTTTGGGTTCCTTCATTTCTATTACTGGGAATTTATAATAAAATTGTAAAAACCGAAGGCTCAGATCAACGCGATCGCCAAACGAATCCCATCTATACGTAATGCACACGTGATGTATACGTGAACCTATAAACTAGTTGGATTACATAACGACGCCGCAGTGAGGGCTTTTGCAATTAATTTTGCCTTATCTGCGGGTCCGTTGGGGCGTAAAACTTCCCAATAGGATTTGTTGTAAAATAAAACTCGGTTGGACCGCTCCATTTGCTTTTCTAGCATTCCCAACGTACAGCGGCTGGACTGCGCAGGGTTGGTGCTCGCGTTTTTTACACAGGCAGTGCTATTTCGTAAATACTGATCCTCTTTGCCTTTATGCAACTGAAAGTATCCGTACGCTGTGCCATTGGGGCCACGAGCGCTGGCTTTTTCACTGCATGAACTTTCAAAATGCGCCATCGTCGTTAATACTAAAACCCAAACGAAAGCCTTTTGGTTGATACTGAGCACAGGATATTTTCTGCAGTACCGTTTCACATCCCCGCCCTCAAGCAGTAACGAATACAGCTCTGAATTTAGAGTTAGCTCTTTGAAAATACTTTCGCCAACTTTTCCGATGATTTGACTTTGATTCATCATCGAAACACACGCATCAGCCATAGGAAGACCACCCAGCTTATAGGTAATATCTTTTTGTAGCTGCAGTCGATTCACAATCTCTGTAAATTCGTGCGACGTGGCTGGATAGGAAATGGTGTCAGCAGTAGCCACGACTGACGTTAGACAAATCATAAAACTTAAAATCACGAACGATACTTTAGATCTCATAACCATTTTCCTTTTTAGGATAGCTCGCAAAGACCCGAGCCATCCTAATCACATCACTGTAATTGAGAAAGTAGCTGAGATATAGATGTCATGATTTGGACTGCTGAAAAATATACCTGTCAAAAAAGTTTTCAGTTTAAAGCACCTGAAGACAGCAGAGGGCCTAATTCAATCAAACAGGCTAAAAACGTCATTGTCAAAAGTTCAAAGCCTCGGCCTCAGTAGCACATGGGGAAATTTAATCATCATCAGGTAAATCTTTTTTACAGTTCATTTCTATGGGAATGTGATCGCTAATAAGTTCCAGAACAAGCGCGTAATTATTTAATTTCATACGCACAAGAGATTCATCATACTTAGAATTAATTTCTGCTTTTTCGTCCTCAGTCAATTCCCGTAACTCCGCTCCTTGAGTCAAATTTTGTACTTTGATATAGGTATCAGTTTCTGCTTTTCTTTCTGCAGCAACTGCGAGCAACTGTTTTTCAAATAAATGCTGTGCAATTAATTTATCAGGCACAGAGGTTTTTCTAGCAGCAGCTTTAATGTAATCATAGCTTTTGGCAGATTCTGCGTCACATTCTGCAGTGAATTTAGTATCTAGGATAAAATGATCGTAATTGCTGACCATTTTTGAGAACTTAGTTCCAACTGTTGTTGGTTCTTTTTGAAAGGGCCGCAATAAGGCTGCTGGTCGCAGGGATGCCTTCCAGTTTTCTAAAGTAATAGGTAAAATCTCTAAATTAAAATCACCCATAAAAATAACATCAGCGTCCGTAGCTTTTTCCTTCATTTCCCCGATTTGGTCCGCAACAGCAAAGATTTCATAAAATCGTCCGACTTGATCCTTGGGAATTTTACATTTTTCTGGCTGGATATGGTTTTTACAAACTGCGTTTTTTTGCGCGTCTAAATCTTTGGGATCCAGAGCCGCTCTGTAACGACTGTGAGTCGTGAGTCCTATGAAATCAAAGTTACCACTTTTAAATAGCGCACTAAAAGCAACTCGAGAAGTAAGTCGCGCAGCAGCCGCAGTCACTTGTGTTTGGCACGCCAGGTTTGGGACACGCTGTTGGGTTAAGCGATCGATTGTATTTTCAAAAGGACAGTAATCCCACTCGAGCAACTGAACACGCGCTGACCGGTAGTAAAATCCAGACATCTCCCCGGCACCCCCTTCACCTTCAGACGTTGGCTGAAGAATTAAAGCCCAGCTGGAATCTAATTTTTGCAGGGATTTTAGCACGCGTAAATATCCTGGTATAGGCACGGACCATTTTTTAATTGGAAAACGGACACGGCCTTCTTGCTGTGACAAAAGCTCTGCGATTTTTAGATTTTCGGTAACGATGTCAAGCCCCAGCGGCATCATCTCTTGGGCGCCTACTAGGTCCCACTGATTGATAATACTGGCTACAATTTCGTAACTTTTCATCGGTGACTGGTTATCACCAAGATGAAACAAATTAAAAGATCCTATTTTTAACAGCTTGGGTGAGCGCATTTCGATGCGTCTTTTTTTCTCTGCCACTTTTGGGAAAAAATGCACATAATTTTCAGTGCAGTGAACGTCGTTTTTATTTTCACGCAAATACAATGTGTCACTCAACAGACAATCATCAATAGGTCCGCGGTAGATTATTTTCTGCTGCATCTGTTGGCTAGCAGCTTCGCTAGAATAATCAGCTTTTTCCAGCTGTGCATCTGTAGAAAAGTGAAACAGCAAAATGCCAAGGCTCATACAGCCACATAAGGAAAAAAAGAAAGTCCACTTTCGCATGATCTCAGATTACTCGATGCTGCGCCTAATTACCCCTGGGATGTGCACTGGCTTTCTGTTTCCTGGCTTTAAGTCGAGATTTATTAAGATAGTAAAGCGAAAAGGTAAATGAAACGGCAAATCAGCTAAGCAAGTCAAATGAGCAAATTATAAACTATGTCATTTAGCGGTTTTTTTTCCCGTCCATTTTTTTTGTTGGGTAAAAAAACCCGTGCCTCATTATTATTTCAACATCATTTCAACCAAAACCGAAAGGTGTGCACAAATTCTTATGGCATACAGGTTGCTTTTGTCTTCGTTACACACAAAACCCTAACGGAGGATATTTATGAAAAATAATTGCGCGCGTCTTTTTAAAAGCGCTTCGCTTGCGGCAGTATGCTTAGCATTCGTTGCATGTACTAACAGTGGTTCGGACACCCCAGTCACACCAAGCACTTTAGCAACTCAAAATTCAACTGATGCCAGTGGAATGACAGCTTCAGGAGCCATGCGAAGTGAATCGAACGTAACTGGACACGAATTCTCTGCTGGAGAATCTTCTTCTGGTGGCGGATCCATGTCATTAGAGCAGATTTTAGCTGCTTACCCTGTACTAGCTGATCGCGCAGCATTTTTAGCAACTATCGACCGTGCCGTTGAAACTGACGCCGGAACATGGGATCTATACGCTGATGGCGCCTTAGTCATGACTTTAGCTAGCAATGGTGCTGGCGGATATACTGTTGTCAATGCAACCGGTGGTTTCATGGCTGACTCTGTAACAATGGTTTCAGATTCTTCTGGTGATCAATCACAAGGTAAATCTTCAAGCGGTATTCATTTCGTAACGTCTTCTTGCAAAGTCGAAGAGCCTAAGCAAGAACAAGAGCAAGAAAAAGAACCAACTCAAGAGCAAGAACAAGATAAAGTTCCAGTTCAAGAAGGCGACAAAGAGCCAGCTCAAGAGCAGGAACAAGATAAAGTTCCCGTAAAAGAAGAAACTCCGAAGCAAGAGCAAGAACAAGATAAAGTTCCAGTTCAAGAAGGCGACAAAGAGCCAGCTCAAGAGCAGGAACAAGATAAATCTCCAGTTCAAGAAAAAGAAGAATCTAAAGTTGAAGAGTGCGCATCTATCGAAGCAACTCTTTGGTTAGAAGAAGTTGAACAGAAGCAAGAGCAAGAGCAAGAGCAAGAGCAAGAACAAGACAAGTCTCCTGAGCAAGAACAAGACAAGTCTCCTGAACAAGAACAAGACAAGTCTCCTGAGCAAGAACAAGACAAGTCTCCTGAGCAAGAGCAAGACAAGTCTCCTGAACAAGAACAAGACAAGGCTCCTGAACAAGAACAAGACAAGGCTCCTGAACAAGAGCAAGATAAAAAGAACTAATTAGTTCACGTTCTGATCGAGAAAAGCGGGCGCATTCGTGTGACCCGCTTTTTTTTTACCTGACAACCAAAAAAGCTTTACTAGGACTATGGGGATATTATGAAAGCAAATTTACTTCGATTAGCAGCTCTAACAAGTGCATTTTTGATTGCAGCTTCATGCCAAAAAAATTCAGGGGGCACAGATGCTGATTTTAATT
>JAYUTU010000074.1:0-3013 GCA_043754975.1 Bdellovibrionales bacterium
ACATCATGATCTTTTAAGATAACAAAACCATAATCTTTCATTCCATGAAAAAGCTGTTCGATAAATTTCAATTTATCGGCCTCTGTACCATGCATATAAGAACCTAAACTTAAAGTCGGAACTTTGCGCAATGTGGATTGATCTTTGGAAAACTGGCTGTCCTTTTTCAAGTCTGTCGTCGATTGCATTAGCAAGCTCCTTACAAAGTTTTTACTTTCTCTATTAATTAACCACAGTTCGTTTTTTTTCGCTAGAGTGTAAGGACTTCAGATTACGCAAGTTACCATGCTAAAATAGTATATTAAAAACGGTGGCTTCATTTTCCGATAAAAATTCAAAATGAATATCTCCGTCATATAATCTAAAAGCATGTTTATTTCGATATGGTGACGTTTCTGACTCAAAACCCTTGTAGACCAACGGCCTTGGATCTTCTTTAACAATTTGCTCGATGGCATCTTGTAATTCGGGACGACCGCTGCGGATCATCCATATTTTCAGATTGTCCAGGGCATCTTCGGTAAAATTAACTCGAACGTCACATTTTTCGACAGCACCCATCCAACCAGATGTGGCTTTTGGTAGGCTTTCAAAAACAGGAAGATACGGTTTGATATCTAAAATCGGCGTTCCATCGACGAGATCAACACCGGCCAATATCAGGACATCATTTTTAACTTCAACCAGTTCAACCAGTGATAAACCAATTGGGTTTGGTCGATGTGGTGAACGAGTTGCAAAAACCCCTATGCTTTCCCCTGCTAAGCGTGGCGGATGAATCTTTGCGTGGTAGCGCGTGTTGGTATTTAAATGAAAAACAAACTGTAACCAAATGTGGGAGTATCCGGTTAGGCCTTGCAACGCAAGCTCCGGCTGTAAATCGGCCCGCAGCTTGAGTTCAGAGAAAACTTTTTTCACAATGCCTGACTGACGTGGAATGCCGAATTTGTCAGGATAGCAGGATTTTAAAAATCCGATCGGTTGAAATGTATACAGCTCACTCAAGAAAAACCCCTTAATCTACTCACCTGCTTACAACAGATATACGCGAGCAGATTAAGGAAAGTCCAATGCCTTTTTGGCCTGCGTGACTAGAAATTCCCTGACTTAGCAGCCAATCCGTCACGGTCTAGAATAATAATTTCTTTTCCGTTTAAGTCGATGAGTCCCTCGCTTTTAAATTCTGTCAGATGGCGCGACAAGGATTCGTTGATGGTACTGGCTAACTGGGCAAATTCATTGCGAGTTAATTTTAAATTGAGCGAAGTCCCACCGCGAGGCGATGGGACGCCGAAACGGTCACTCAGTAAAACCAACTGGTAAGCTATGCGCTCTTGCACAGAGGCCAAATAGTGAAGCTGGCTAGTAATTTCATAAGATTTTATATCTAAAACAGCCTGCTCAAGAACATTTCTAACCAGCGGGTGGCTGGACGCAAAAAGCTGCATGATAGCTTCACGTTTATAAATCCATACTGTTGTTTTACGTACAGCTTTTGCGAAGGCCTGATTCGGTTGTCCGAACACCAGCGATTTGTAACCAAAAACTTCCCCTGGAGAAACTAGTTTTGTTACATATTCCGGAGACGTCGTACGCCCACGATTTCGATCGCGGTTGACGAACAGCTTCACGCAGCCGGCCTTCATTAAATAAAGCCCTTTGGTTGTATCACCTTCTTTAAAAATCGTTTCTCCCTCCTCAAAGGAAGCGACCTCGTACGGTAAATCCTGCAGGGAAAAACGGCCTGAGTTATTTGATTCTAAGTCTTCCATATCGAAATTATGTCCTGCGGTAAGTTTAATAGTGTCTGTAGAGTTTGACATATTTTGCACCTTTCTTGGCTGAGTGGGCCTATCCATAGGCGGGTTAGTTGTGAGAGTAATTTAAGACAGCTCCGCCAATGTTCACACTTTACTGAACTATTTCTGCGCTTACAATGGATTCGCCGTTCTTCGTTATCACCCATAGATAGAATTTATCTTGACTCAAATTGAACCTGAACATAAAACGTATAAATTAAATAATCTTAATATATTCATATACTTAAGTGCATTTAGGCGAGGTAATTTTCACAGAAAACAGGAGAAACGCCCCATGAAACGTTTATATTTTTTAATCCCTTCGATTTTCTTCTCTGTGCTGCTTATTCTAGCTGCGCCAGTTAACAGCGAAGCCACAATTAAAATCGGCTTGGTTTTGGATAAAGGCGGCAAAGACGATAAATCTTTTAATACATCAGCTTACGAAGGCGCAAAGAAAGCTGAAAAAGAACTCGGCATTGAACTTAAATATGTCGAGGCCACAGACAACAATTCTCTGGAAACATTACATCGAAACTTTGCGCAGAAAAAATATGATTTAGTTATCGGAATCGGTTTTGCGCAAACAGATGCTGTTAAAAAAGTAGCTGCTTTGTTTCCGCAAACTCAATTTGCAATTGTCGACGGTGAAGTCGTAGCGCCAAACGTGCGTTCTCTGCTTTTTGAAGAGCACGAAGGCTCTTTTTTAATGGGAGCCGCAGCCTCTATAAAATCAAAAAATAATGTGATTGGCTTTATCGGAGGAATGGATATTCCGCTGATTCGCCGTTTTCAAAAAGGGTACGAGGCTGGCGCCAAATACGTGAAGCCTGCTGTTGTTATTATTAATAATTACATTGGCGTTACTGGCGAGGCCTGGAACAATCCTGCAAAAGCAAAAGAAATGGCTTTTTCTCAAATTGGCCAAAAGGCCGATGTCATATTTCACGCTGCTGGAGCGTCGGGTGCAGGTCTGTTCGATGCGGCAGCTGATAAAAAAGTTTTCGCCATCGGCGTCGATTCAAATCAGAATTGGATCAAGCCCGGAGTTGTTCTAACCAGCATGCTGAAGCGTGTGGATGTGGCTGTTTTTGAAACCATTAAATCAGCAGTCGATAAGAAGTTTCAGGCAGGTATTGTGCGTTTTGGACTGAAAGATTCTGGAATTGATTGGGCGCTGGATTCTCACAATCAGAACTTGTGGAATGAGACTG
>JAYUTU010000075.1:0-3008 GCA_043754975.1 Bdellovibrionales bacterium
TCTACGACTAAGATCACTTTTTTAATTTTTCCAGCCATGCGGGCCAAGGCCAAGTTTTTAAAATTCAGAATTTTTGAAATGGTATTTAACTCTAAAATAAGAATTTCAATTTCTAGTCCACGGAAATCCTCTGTGGCCGCGTCCAAAAGAAGCGGTTCAAACGCAGTAAAATGGTTTGCTAGCGTATTCGACACAGCCAGCACAGCAAGCTTCGTTTTAACTAGTGCTGCTTCAGTGGTGGCTACAGTTGACATGTCGGAATGAGCTCATCGTGATGGCGGATGTGAAAGTCTGGCTGGCGCCCTAATACCTGTGAAATTGAGCCACGGTCTTCGCCGAATTCAAAGAAACAGGATTTAGCTCCAATTTGCATGGCATCATAAATTTCAGAGCTAAGCGAATTTCCAATACACAGCAACTCTTCTGCTTTAATTTTTTTCGTGTTAATGATATCCAAGAAAGCATTTTGTTTTCGCTCTTTTTTAAGACTGTTGATTACATAAATTTTTTCAAAATTTTGGTCAATTCCTAGGGCTTTTGATTTATTTATTTGCGTTAATTCATCCCCGGCAGTGACCACAAACAGCAGGTATTTTACTTTTAGGTAGTCGATGTTTTTCCGCGCGCCAGGTAATAAGGGCAATACGCGCGGAAGGGGCGGCTGATAAAAAGCGCGTATGGCGTCTGGCACAGCAAGCACTGTCGTTGCGGAGCCATATTGACTTGCTAATGATGAAAAAACATCTTTGTGCGAAATCGAGCGAATCATTTCTAGGCGGTGCTGTTCGCACTGCTGCTGAGTCAGTTTTAATCCATTGTCGATGAGGATTTGGAACGAATGACGAGTTGCCTCGGGGACTAAAATCCCAGAAGTGTCCAGCAAGGTATCATCAAGATCAAATGCAATGGCCCGAATCATGTATTTAAGTGTGCCGCTAAAGCAACTATTTGCCTAGACATAAAAAAAAAGCTACTGACTGTCGCCCTGCGTGTGGTTAAATTGGGCGCATGACAATGACAGCACTTATTTTAGCAGGTGGACAGGGGACGCGAATGAAAAGCCCCCTGCCAAAAGTTTTACATCCCGTTGCTGGGAAGCCTATGTTAGTTCGAGCATTAGAAAGCTGCAACCAAGCAGGAATCAAAAATATACGAATTGTAGTGGGCCATGGGCAGAATTTAGTAAATTCAGTTCTGGAACCCATTCAACACGCACTTGGTGCAAAAACATATGTTCAAGAAAAACAGCTAGGCACTGCAGATGCAGTTAAAGCAGCTGATCTAGAATCCCTTCAGGGCGATGTGCTGATCATGAACGGCGATCACCCGCTAATAAAAACGGAAGATATAAAAAACTTTTTCAAAGTATTCTCTGAGAAGAAACTGGATTTAGCTGTTTTTACTGTTGAAATAAATGAAAAAAATGATTTTGGTCGCATCGTCAGACAGAACGGAAAATTACTCTGTATTACTGAAACCAAAGATGCGTCGGCAGACGTGCTCAAAATTAAAGAAGTAAATACGGGGATCTATCTGGCAAAAGCAGATGTGTTAAAAAAATTGATACCACGTATTGAAAATAAAAATTCAAAAAAAGAATATTACCTGACAGATATTATTGCACTGGCACGCGAGCAAGCCCTAGCTGTAGACGCTGTACTGATAGATAATTCAGATATTGCTCACGGAGTAAATACACAGATTGAATTGGCTGCTGCAACTGCGAAAGTATTCTTAGCGAACGCTGAGACCTTAATGAATGCGGGTGTCATATTTATAGATCCGAAATCAACTTATGTCGAAGACACCGTGCGTGTTGCTGCTGGTTCAGTCATTTATCCTGGAGTATTTCTTCGTGGTAAAACGGCGGTTGGTGCTTTCTCAGTGATTGAATCCAACTGTTTTCTTTCTGATTCTGTAATTGGTGCAGGAGTGCAAATCAAAGCCGGCAGTTACATCGAAAAAACAGTCATTCATGACCAGGCCTCTGTTGGGCCCTATGCCCGGCTTCGACCAGAAACTACAATCGGGCAAGGTGCACACGTCGGAAATTTCGTCGAAATGAAAAAAGTAAATTTTGGCGCTAAATCAAAGGCCGGACATTTATCCTATTTAGGTGACGCTGAAATTGGTGAGGACGTAAATATCGGCTGCGGCACGATCACGTGCAATTATGCAGCAGATAAAAAGAAATATAAAACGATCATTAAAGACCGTGTTTTCGTCGGCAGCGATTCCCAATTTATTGCACCCGTAACTGTTGAAAGTGATGCCATTATCGCATCGGGCACAACCGTGACTAAGTCTGTTCCTGCTGGTGCCTTAGCGTTGTCACGAACGTCACAGGTAAATAAAGAAGGATACGCTAAAAAATTTAGAAAAAATGATTGAGATTGTTTAAGCGGTGTTGGTCGCAGGCTTACTGCAAGAAATTATTTTTAGATATAAAAATTGGAGATTTTAAATGTGTGGAATCGTTGGCTACTTAGGTTATCAGGATCCCAAAAAAATAATTGTTGAAGGCCTCAAACGTCTCGAATACCGCGGCTACGATAGTGCTGGTTTAGCTGTTATTCACGATGGAAAAATTAAAACAGTCCGTGCTGAAGGCAAACTCAAAGCCCTTGAAGAAAAACTACAGACAGAAAATTTCAATGGTCATTTAGGTATCGGTCACACGCGCTGGGCAACGCACGGAGCACCTGTTGAGCGAAATGCCCATCCCCACCGCGTGGGTGATATCAGCTTGGTTCACAACGGCATCATTGAAAACTATTTAGAAATCAAAAAAGACTTACTAAGCCGAGGTGCAACTATTAAGTCAGATACAGATTCTGAGCTTGTAGCCCACTTAGTCAACGAACAGATCCTAATCACAAAAAATCTATTTCAAGCTGTGCAAAAAACTTTGGGCTTATTAAAAGGTGCTTTTTCAATCGTCGTTATCTGGGAAAAATCTCCTGACGAACTGGTCGCATTCAAAGATGGACCACCACTCATTGTGGGAT
>JAYUTU010000076.1:0-15200 GCA_043754975.1 Bdellovibrionales bacterium
CAGGAATGCTGCTGATATTTTTTTGGGAACGTGAAAAGCTGACTGTAGTTTTAGATGCTGTTGAACGTGAAAGCCAAACGGCAATCACAAATCCACAGAGCCAAATTAGCGCGCCAATTCCTTCAGAGCCGGCAAAACCCAGCGGCAATTCACCCAAAAATATCGAACAGTTCACAGCATGGCTGAAAACTGAATCCACATTTTTAGATCGCAATTCTGCAGACGCATTTCAGCGCGAACCAATTTTAAAGGAACAGGCAGCACTATTTACCTCTGAAAATATTCGCTTTCTGCGCGCGACTGCGACGGACTCATCAGTAACTGCTAACGAAAGAATTTTATCAGCCTATCTGCTAACGATTGGGACTGATAATTCAGTTCTGGCCTTGCAGGAAATTGCGCAAACGCCTTACAGTCTACCGAACCCGCAGCCAGCACACTCTATCGGTGAGACCACTTTGATGCAGGAAAAATCCATCCGCGTGATGGCAATTGATGAATTATTCAACAGATTTGAAACTGGTTTTTTGACGCAGCAGCAACTTAATAATTTTATTCAAAAAATTCCAGATGCAGCTCTTAAGCAATATGCCCTCAAGCGCCTGAGTGAACTGCAATAATATTTAATCCTCTGTATTACAAATTCTTATGAGGGAAACAGAGTTATTTATTTATCTAGACTGCCACCAATTTACTTCATAGGCTTCTGGTGACTTAAATGTGCGAGGGGAAAAAAAATGAAACTATCTGTACATGCTCTTAAAATTGCTGTGAATAATGCTTTGGTGTTCGTGCTCGGTTTTTCGGTTGCTGTATCTGCTGCTGCTTCGGTCGATTTGACGACTTCTGAAATTCAAATACCAACAGCTCCAGTCTGCATCTCGAAAGAGGACATGACGGAAATCGCAACTGACTTCACACAATTTAGTAATTTAGCGGGCAAAGAATTTTGTCACGACGGATCCGAGACTGCAAATTTGTTAGCTTCGTTGATGTTCATGCGGAAAAATCAATTTTCTTCAGAAATGAAGCCTAGCCAAGACGAATTATTCTCCGGAAAATTTGCAACGAGCTGGTATAAATATTTTATCGGTCGCATCAATACGATGGAAGTTGATTCAAGTTGCCCTAAAGGTGTTGCTGCTTACGTCTACGCATTCGGTGGTCGCACCATGTACGTGTGCACAGCCGCATTGAACGATAATTTTTCAGCTCTCGATCGCGCGAGCATCTTCATGCATGAAGCTCGTCACATCGACGGCTTTCCGCACATGACATGCACCAAAGGCGCACGAAAAGGTTTACAAGGCGCCTGCGACGCTCGAATCTCTGCTGGCGGATCGTACGCTGTGACTGTTGAAACCTACGCCCAGCTTGCAAAATACGGCACCGAGTTGCATCCAGCGCTACGGGCTTACGCTCGTTCGGCTGCAGTTATTTACGCGGACGAAACCTTCGAAACTCCTGCCAAAGTAAATCGTGAATCCCAGTTACTTGTAATGACAAAAGATAAAGATTTGCACGGAGTTGCTTTAGCTAGTCGGTCTCGCTTTGCGCGTAACAAATTAGAATCCTTAGGCCAGGCACCAGCTCTAGGTCGCATTGTGATGCGCGCTCAACATATGGTTTTATTTCCAAATGACAAAACTTTGCCTGCGAAATATATGTTCACTAAAAATGTTGGCGAAATTAATCAGTCAGCAGGTGATGCATTTACAGAATACAATGCGCAAACTCCTGCACAACGGAGTGAGCTAGTCGATTTTCATAGTGGCGCTCAGTGGAATGCAAAAGTGTACAAAAAAAATATCAAGTTTTCTTGTGACCCGCGCTCTGCAGCTAGTAGCGAGCTTTCATTCAGCGGCCCTGAAGCTATTAGCATAGTGCATTTGAATGGCTACGACCGCGTTGCCCGAACGCAGTTTGTTTTAACGAACACAGGTACCGTCTATGAATTCGGTTGCACCGAAAAATTAGCAGCGTTTTTAAAACCCTCTGCTGTAACGCTCGATCAAGACTATGCACGCATTCATAAAATTGGAAACTCTGTTATCGGTTTAACAACTGATGGAAAATTAAGAAAAATAACAGCGGCTACATCGACAGCATTATCGACTGCGCTAGACGGTCAGATTTTCGAAATTGCACCACGGGAAGTATTTAGCTTTTTTGATTCAGTAAATTAATTTAGTTTCATAACCGATTGGGGCGCTACGACTGTGGCGCCCTCGGGAACATCTTTCACGACCACTGCATTCGCACCAATCTTTGCCCCGTTACCGATTTTTATTGGACCCAATACTTTAGCTCCAGTTCCAATTAGGACTCGGTCACCGACCGTTGGGTGACGCTTTATAGGATCAAATTTTAACCCGCCCAAAGTCACTCCATGAAAAATAATGCAGTCATTCCCAATTTCAGCCGTTTCGCCGATCACGCAACCAACACCGTGGTCTATCACTAAGCGCTTGCCAAGTTTTGCTCCGGGATGAATTTCAATTCCCGTTATGGTTCTGGAAATGTCAGCTACCAGTCGTGCAAGAAAAAAAAGTTTTACCGTATACAAGAAATGAGCGCATCGGTGCAAGAGCACGGCCCGCGGACCGGGATAGAGCAAAAAAATCTCCAAGTAGGATTTTGCAGCTGGATCATAATTTTTATAAGCTCTTAAGAATTCGAACATTTGTTTTCCCCTACAACCAGCGGTCTTTCAGATTTTCTAATAGAAAATAGCGTTCAAAGTTTTCATTGTAACGGGACCAGGATTCTCCTGTTTCACGTTCATTTTCGATAAAGGTTTGTACTGTATTTATTTTCGAATCCAAATCGTCAATCATAGCAACGACCAGGGCCTCAGCAAACTTAGGACGTTTGGGAGAACCGTAATCGAGACGTCCGTGATGCGACAAAATAATGTGCTTCAAGATATCCTTCAGATCCTCGGGAAAACCCAAAATTCTAGCGGCCTTTTTATCAACCAGCTCGCACGCCAACTGCATGTGGCCCAATAAGCGACCTCTGTCGGTATACTGGATGAAGTCTTTATCGATAGCCAACTCCCATATTTTTCCAAGATCGTGAAATATGGCGCCAAAAATAAGTAAGTCATAATTTAAAAAAGTATACTGATGCGCCATCATCCTCATTAATTTGCAAATGGAAACGATGTGCTCGACCAATCCACCCGCCCAGGCATGATGAATAGTTTTCGCAGCTGGTGATTTGAGTAACAAATTTTTTATCTCTGGGTCTTGCAGTGAATCCAGCAGAATTTGTTTTATCGCAGGGCTTTTCAATTCGCTAACGATGGCAATCATTTCCGAATAGCAAGCAAGTGCATCCACTTTCTTGCCTTCGATAACGAAATCTTCGACCGTGAATGAATTTGCAGCGGGCTTTTCTATTTTATGGATTATGATTTGTTTGCGCCCAGCGTAGACCTGCACTTGGCCTTTCACGATTATGATTTCTCCCGTGTTAAAAATTTCCGAGAGCTCCTCGACGCGGTCCCAGATTCGGGCGTCAACATGGCCAGACTTATCACCGATCAGAAGACTTAGAAACGGACGTCCGTTTTTTCCCATCCCTTTGACTTTGTCTTTTACTAAAAATGGGCGCTCCTGGATAGAATCTTTATCAACAAGCGAGCGAATGGCAGGAAATGACGTCATAATGCGGCCCCTCTCAGCTGTTTCACTTGTGGGCACAGCAAAAACGAATTCTTTGTATCAACCAAAGTTAGCTGCGCCAAAACAACTTGATTGAGTTTTCTAAATACAAAAATATAATGACCGGCCGCTACAAAAATATGCCGATTGTCGGAGGTATTTAAATTGAGGAAATTATTTTTATTTAGCTCCAGAAATTTTTCATGTAGATCGATCCATTTCCCACAGCCCAATCCGAATTCCTCTGAGTCAATATTGATTTTTGGTGCTAAACTTAAAAAATACAAATGACTTAAGGGTGGCAAGTTCTCAAATTGCTCGGCTGGAAAACTCAAAAAAAAGCTGCCTTGGCCTGTAATGACATCTTGAAAATCAATCTGCCCGCCACCTTTAGGTAAGCTATACAACAGATTTGGTGAAGTCAGGGTCTTAGCTGTTTTTTCGGTAAACAAAACTTGTAGTCCTGTGTAGCTGTATACCGGAACTAATACTTTTGTTTCTTGAAGTAATTCTTCTTCAATATTTTTAAACAACTGCTGCGGTATAGAAAAATCCTGAGCTTGATCATTTACCCTAACAACCTGTGGCTCAGCTGCATTTTTTTTCGCCGTGCAACTGCAAAAGAAAATACTGGATCCTAGACAAAGTAAAAATAAATGTTTAATCAAGTAGGCCTCGAGCTTCTTCGATGAGCAAAAAGTCAGAATTTTCTGTAGAATCATTTTTTAAGTGGGCCCGGATTTCAGCAGGTACTTTTTTACGCACTAATCCTGTCAGGATAATCCAGTCTGAGAAAAATTTTAAGTTATTCTGGTTCAAGTAATCGACATGCTCTTTTACGTCAGCAAATGGATCTGCTTGAATCTTAGTTAAAGCAATTAGCACATGATTCAACTCAGATGTTTTATCCAGTTGGTTTGTCCTATTTAAACTGAGAATTTCAGCGCGTCGATTCAGGGAGTAAAAAATCAGTAATGCCATTTGCTGCCGCGATGCTACTTCCGCAATATTAGCTTTGTTCTTTTCAAAAAAATCTAGAGCAGCACTCGACTTTGCAGATTCTAAAAGCCAATGAATTTGAAATAAAATATTTTCCGAAGCGGATAAATTTTTTTGAATGAGTAATGCAAATTCATTGAGATCTTTCCACTGGTAAGCCAGCGGAGTTAACAGAAATGGCTTTTTAAATAATACTGCTAACTGAACGGGTGTCGCTAAAAACTGCTTCCATGAAAGCTTAAATAAAACCTCATTGTTTTTATTAGCCGCAAAAAGCATCTGCGCCAGCAACAGCTCTTTTTTAAAGTCGAAACGAATTGCGACATGCCGGTCCACCAATTTTTCTATTGCAGGCGCAAGTTTAACCCGCTCGGTAGCAGGTAGGGCCTGCAGGGCTTGCACTGCACCCAACAGATAGCGGCCCAGATTTGCTTGTTGGTATAATTTTAAAAATGTTTCAAGGGCGGCAGTTGGTCTGCCGTTACCAAGATTTAGCAAGGCTTCATTTTCATTAACCAGGGGATCTGCAGGTTGCAAGCCTTTTGCCTTAACGATCTGGACCTGTGCCAATTCTAAATTCTGTTGTTGCATGTAGGCCCAGAAGCGCGCCAGGTAAATATTTACTTTATTTTCAACAGATAGATTTGCAGCACTTTCAAGCTCGTCAATATTTTTAATTTGAAATCCAAGTGACTCCAAATAGGGATACAGATCAATGACTTCAATAAAATACTTTTTTTGCAATTGAGTCGGCAGCTTCGAATACATTTGAGCAGCTTGTTGACCCAATCCTAAGAATTTTAAACGTTTTACTTGGGTCAAAAGTTCTGATTCAATTCGCTGCTGATTATATTTGTTATAGAAATAATAACTAAATATTCCACTTAACGAAACTATAAACAGTAGTAACAAAGCTACTTTTACATTCTTATTAAAATATGAAATATCTTTATTTGTACTTGATTCACCATGATAAATAAATTTTTGACTACGGCCATAGTTGGATTTATCTATCGCATCCTCTTTGTGAGCGCGATTAATAATATCATCTACTGTCTCTTTTAATACTGAAGCCTCTTGAGTGAGGGAAACATCGGTGAACATGGCATTAGTCCGTGCGCCGTGGTAGCTATCATCGGATGGTCTGGTGCCTGTTTGGCTTTGATTAGTCTGTACAGTTTTTGTAGCTTCACCCTTGGCATCCAGCTGTGTTCTTAAATCATCAATCACAGTTTTAAAGGCCAGATTCTCACGTATATAAAGCCAACGAGTTTCGGCATCTCGTATTTCATCAATAACTGAAATTTGTCGTTTCAATAAAAGATCCTCGACCTGTTCGAAACTGTAGGGCCCAAGAATTTTATTCTCTGATTTTACAAGCCACTTTTTTTCAATAGATTGAGATGGTGTCATTTTAATGCCTAAAGTGTCGTTGATGCGACATGACCATGTTAATTTTATTAGTTTTCGCTGCTGCTAAAACTTCAGCGTCTCTGGTAGAGCCACCCGGCTGCAGCACCCACCTTATGTTTTGCTTTGCAATCATTTCAATGGAGTCTGCAAACGGAAAAAAGGCATCACTAACCAAGACCACTTCATTTAAATTTACGGCATGACTGGCTTGAAATTGATTAAATCGCAAAAAAGCTTGTTGTACGGCATCGACACGGTTGACTTGGCCCATTCCCAACCCCAAAGTTTGTCCAGCACAGACGATAGCTATCGAGTTACTTTTCAAATAGCCACAAACTATTTCGCCAAATCTCATGTCCGATTTTACAACTTCAGGCAATGTCGAGCTATCCGGTGTCCACTGAGATTCAGAAAATAGATCCTCTGACTGTTGCAGAACTCCACCTGTTACAGATTTCACCTGAAGTGCGCTTTGTTTTCCTGTGACCAGCTGATCCCAGCTCAGGACACGAAGATTCTTTTTTGATTTAAAAAAATCTAGGGCTTCGGTTGTGAATTCAGGTGCAATAATGCATTCAAGGAAAATATCCTTAATAACTTCGCAGGATTTTATATCAAAAATAGAATTGAATGCCAAAATACCGCCAAAAATACTTTTTGAATCCGATTGAATAGCTTTAGCCAAAGCCCCAGCACTTGTTTCTGCCTGAGCCACTGCACACGGATTATTGTGTTTCACTGCCACGCAGGTTGGCTTTTTAAACTGCTTCACAAGACTAACAGCTGCATCTAAGTCGAGAATATTATTGTAGGAAAGTTCTTTACCTTGATGACAGTGCGCTGTGGCTAAACTGACAGAGCTTAGAGGATTTTCAAACCAAGTTGCACGTTGTTGCGAATTTTCTCCATATCGCAGTTGAGATTTTCTCTTCAGTGGCAAATTCAAATAGTTGAGTTCAGAGGACTCGTCTGCAAGTTTCTGCACAATTAAAGCGTCGTAGTAGGACGTTAGTGAGAAAACTTTGATCGCTAACTTTTTTTTGTCTTCAACAGTGAGCGTTTCTGAAATAATTTTTTCCTGAACCCAGGCGTAGTCAGCGGGATCGCTTAAGACAACGACGGATTTATAGTTTTTAGCAGATGATCGCAAAAAACTGGGTCCGCCAATGTCGATATTTTCAATCACTTCAGATTCAGAACTTAGTGGATCTTTAGCTACTTTTTCAAACGGATAAAGATTTCCAATAACTAGGTCAAAAGCAGTCAGTTGATATTGTTTCAGTTGCTCCATGTGCGAGGGGTTGGACGTATCTGCAAGCAGCCCCATATGCACGAATGGATGTAATGTCTTTACTCTGCCGTCTAAAGCTTCGGGAAAGCCTGTCAGCGCCGCGATATCTGTTGCCGGCAAATGGTTTTCTTTTAAAAATTTTAATGTTCCACCCGTTGAAACCAATTCAAGTCCCAGCGCACACAAGGGCTTCAAAAATTCTATAAGTCCTGTTTTATCTGAAACACTTACAAGTGCGCGTTTCATTGGAGTCATTAGAATGGCGACTTTGTTAGAAGAAGTTTTAAATCATCATTTGTTAAATAAAGCCCTGCACCTGCATAGAATGACTGTGCATTTCGTTTGTTAAATGCATCGCTGTATCCAGCTGTCACATAAAATCCCGAAAATATTTTGTAATTCAAAAAAGTTCTTACTTGCACTTTTTCAAAGTCATAGGCATCGACAGACGCTGTTAGTTTATCTCTGAGCATCCGATAATCAACACCCATGCCGCCTTTGTCTTCAATCAGGCCTCCGCGCAAGGTCCAGTTGAAGAAATTTTTTCCATACAGTGCAGTTATTTTTGTACGGCTACGATACGTCCGAGTTTCAGAAATAAAACTAGTCCCTGCAGTTCCTGTGGAAGCAGTATCTGTCACTTCGACTGAACCTGCTGGATCTGTTATAATTCCTAAGTAATAATAGCGATCAAGTCCCGGTTGAATCGTTATTCCCACAGCTGTCTTTGCCGCGCCAACTTCGTTGAGATAATAGGAATTGAAATCAATTCCTGTTGAAACTTTATTAGCCGTATCTACCAACCCACTGATTCCTTCGATGGCAGAGCTGACATCCTCAGCTGTTTGCTCATCGGAGATAAGTTTACCAATGGTGCCTTCACCGTTATTTATTTTTGTGGTGATATCTTCTATGTTCTTCAGCGAGTTATCAATCCGGACCATGGCTGTTTTCCACGTTCGTTTGAATCCTTTTTCACTTTCGTCATTTACCAGCTCATCCATTGTCGACGTGATGTCATGAACTTGCTCGACAATCTCTCCAATTTGCTGCTTATTTTCAGAGGTCATTTGTGCTAGGTCACCGCTTAAGCGTTCGATGTTTTTAACAATTCGTCCAAGGATATGCTTATCAGTTCCGTCATCGGAGACTGCCTCTTTTAGATTTTTTGAAACATCTTTTAGAGACGATGCTAAATCAGATACTTGCATCATGACGTCATCCATGGATCCGCCATTTTTTATATTACTAATCTGCCCGCCATCTTCTAATTCAGGATCATCGGAGACTCCCGGAGATATTTCAATGTGCTTATCTCCCAAAATACCATTTGAACGCATTTCCACTTGGGCCGAGCGAGTTAATGGCAGACCTGATTTTACAGAAATATCGATACGGGCTTGGCCATCTTGCAATTGAATATCTTGAATGGCACCAACTGGAATTCCAGCCGATTTAATTGCTGATCCTTTGATGAGACCGCTGGCATTGGGAAGCAAGAACCAAGCTTTTTTAGAGCGTCCCATGTAGCTAGGATCATCGCTGACTTGCATCGACATAAATGCGATAATGCCGCCGATTGCGACAACTAATGCTCCAACTTTTAATTCGGCTAATCCCACTTAGAATCCTTACATGATGTGTATCAGTTATTGATGTTTGATTCCCTTATCTACAAATTTTCTCACAAGTTCGATATCTGTTTTATAAAAATCATCCGCAGTGCCCGAGAGCAAGACTCGACCTGCATCGAGCATCACAACAAAATCTGCAATTCGAAAAGCTGCATGCAAATCATGAGATACCATCACCGAGGTTGTACCAGGCCGGGCTTCATGAGTTGATACGATCAGTTCATCAACCATCTCAGTTAAAATGGGATCTAATCCTGTTGTGGGCTCATCGTAGATTAAAATTTCTGGATCAAGGGCCAATGCCCGTGCTAATCCAGTTCGTTTTTGCATACCACCAGAAATTTGACTCGGTAATTTATGAAAATGTTTGGATTCTAAATTAACACCGCGTAATTTTTCTTGGGCTATGTTTAAAACCTGGTCTTTTGTTAGCTGGCGCCGGTGTTCTTCGAGCGGAAAGCAAACATTTTCTAAAACTGTCATATCATCGAAAAGTGCAGCACTTTGAAATAAAACACCGTAATTACAACGAAATAAAGTCAAAGCATTAGCATCTAAGGTTTTTAAATCAGTGCCTAGCACACGTACTGTGCCTGACGTCGGCTGAAAAAGCCCTAGCATGTGTTTTAACATCACGCTTTTTCCTGTGCCAGAAAATCCAATGATAGCCGTTAAACTTCCACGAGGAATTTTTAAGTCAATTCCCTTAAGTACAAATTCTTTTCCGTTATCAAAACTTTTTTTAACATCTATTAACTCGACTGCGAATTGGCTTTCTGATTTCATATCGATGTCATCCCAGTCACCAAATAAAATAATCGAATTATATTCATTAAAAAATAATCCAAAATAATAATAGTTACCATGCTAATGACAACGCCTTTATTCGTGGCCTCACCTACGCCCTTCGCACCACCTGTGGTATTGAAACCACGATAGGTACAAATGACCGCAAAAATAAATCCAAAAATTCCTGACTTTATAAGACCTTCAGCGATGTGCCGAAATTCCAAGGTTGTGCGAATTTTTTCCATGAACACAGCATGATCTAATCCCACCAAGCGAGTGCACAAAAACCATGATCCGACCATGGCCATAAAATCAAACAGCGCCGTCAGTAATGGCATACTAATAACAGCGGCAATGATTCGTGGAGCAATTAAATATTGCTTGGTGTTGATTCCCATGACATCGAGCGCGTCTAATTGTTCATTGACTCGCATCGTGCCCAAGCGCGCAGCCATGGCACCACCGGCTCTGGCTGCAACAATTAATCCCGTGAGGACAGGCCCTAATTCTCGAGAAATTCCCAACGCAACTGTGGGTCCAACTAAATTCACTGCATTAACTAATTTAAAACCCAAATAAACTTGAAACGAAAGAGCAAGGCCCGTAAACACACTCGTTAGTGTTATAATACCAACGGACTGGTTTCCAATAAACTCTAAATGCTTTACAATCTCGCCGTAGCGATACGGTTTTGCAAAAAGTAAAACAACACTATCCTTAGCAAACAAAGATATGGAACCAATTTCCTTTACGGTCCCATAGGTCGCAGATTTGAAATAGGCAAAGACATGATCGATACCATTAGCTGTTTTCTGAATCAGTGAAACACGCTCATTCATAAATTTGTCAGTCCTTTAAAATGCCGAGGAACGCGCTCGCCAACTGCAGTTAATGTTTCCCACGCTATTGTTTGTGCGACATGAGCTACTTTTTCTGCAGAGAGCAATGTGCCACGATCGTTATAACCAAAAAATATGACTTCGTCTTCGATCCATTTTGCAGCGTCATCTGCGCCAATAATATCGGTTACATCTAACATCAAAAAATCCATACAGATGCGACCAATAATTGGAGCTAACTTATTTGCAAAAAGTGCCACACCTTGATTTGAGATCAGGCGATGATAACCGTCAGCATAACCAATCGGCACTACTGCGACTCGGGAATCACGCGCAGCAGTCCAGCTGCAGCCATAGGAGACTGATTCCCCTTTTTTAATATTTCGAATATTATTCACGACCGATTTTAAAGTCATTACTGGCTTTAGATCCATTGTCGTGAACTGCGGTGTTGATTGATAACCGTACAACGCAAGCCCGGGACGAAAACCCCATTTTTGCTTTTGCAGCAAAGGGTTTTTCGCAGCCCCTGATTGAACCAAAGCTAAGCTTCCAATCCCTGCCGAGTTAAGAACATGCGAATAAATATTTAGTGGCTTAAAAAAATCGATCATTTGAGAAAATAATTGAATTTGCTTCGCCGAAAATCCATCTGGCAAATAAGCGTCTTCACCCTGAGCTAAATGAGTCAAAACCGCTTTTAATTTTAATTTCTTAGATTTTTTAAAATGCGCGAATAGTGGCTCTGCCTGGTCACTTGTAAAACCAAGCCGGTTCATGCCGGTATCAAACTTTAAATGCACTTTTACCGGATCATCTGCAGTTGCTTCCAAGGCCTGAATTTGCTCCCACGTGCTTACCACAGGTGTCATTTGATACTCTAATATTTTCTGTGCCCCCTGTTTATCGAAGCCGCGAAAAACTAAAATCTGTGCCGAAATTCCCGAAGCACGCAGTAAAAAACCCTCTTCAATAAGACAAACTCCTACCGTATCGGCTCCTTCTCTTTGAAGTGTTTTCGCAACTTGCACATCGCCATGCCCATAGGCATTGGCTTTGACCATAGGACATAGGAACCGGTCATCACCAGCAACTTTTTTAATTTCATGCCAGTTGTGAATTAGATTATCGACAGCAATTTCAGCAAAGGTTCGACGATACATTTCCATTTTAAGGCTTCACGTAGTCACCTGAAAATCAGGCCGGTGATCTTGCGGGGCTTTAAATATACAAATTTTGTCGCCACCCTTTGATATTATAAAACCAAGTGCTTTTTGCGCTGATGAATCAAGCTCTATCCCAGTCCGTGTTAGGCTTGGATATTCACTGATGCCCTGACTCACGGTAATAACAAAACCAGATCGAGAAAAGCTTTCTACTTTTAAAATTTGCCGAAGCCGCTCAGCACGAAGCGCAGCTCCTTTACGATTGCAGTTAGTTAAAACCAAGGAAAACTCATTTTCATTGGTTCGGCAGGCATAATCAGGCAAGCGAGATGTTCGACTGATGACCTGAGCTATTTTCTTAATAACTTCATCGGCAAAATTTCGGCCCTGACTGGATTCGATTTCTGCAAAAGAATCTACTGCGACTTTGACCACTGAGATTGGAGCTAACGTGCGCTTTGATCGATCAATTTCTTTTTCTAAAATCCGTTTATAAAAAAGCTGATTATAAAACCCCGTCAGCGGATCCTCAACGTCCAGGTGCAGTGGTTGGCTTTCAAGGGCTAACACTTGGTACACAAGACTCATCAACGAAAAATCTTCGGCGACTTCAGCTGAAATATTTTGTGTTGTGATAAGCAAACCTTCGACTTGATCTTTTAATGAAAGCGGCAAAATTTTTATTGTATCAACATTCCATTTTTCTTTAATGTACTGAAGGAGGCTTTCCGGGAACTGACCAATAATGATTTGGTTATTAAATTCTTCTGCATCACCAGGAATTTTAAAAGACAAGCTTTCGACCCAGTTTTCTAACATATTCTGGTTCGAAACAGCGATAAAAGTTTGAATCGATTTAATATACTTTAAAAAAACCCATGCCTGCTGAGGCGTCTGTTGAAAAAACTTTTGCAGCAACTCATCTTTTGATTCGGCCATTTTGTAATCAGCGATACGCATTTGAAAAGGCCGAACAGCTGGTCCATGGCGTTCCCGATTCGCTGTTTCCATAACGGTCGCAAGCTGTGCTTGAGATTGTTGGTATAGGGAAAAAACATGTTCGTTTTGATAGGTCCGGTATAAAACCTCACAGGCTTGCTCAACGGCGAACAACACCTGAACCGTACTATTTTCCTGGTGGCTATCTAGAACTGCCACCAAATTATAATCCTTGAATGTCTTCAATTCTTCGAAGTGCCTGGCATCAGTAAGCAACACTAATTTTATTTCAGCAGATATTTTCAAGATTTGCTCGATAAGGGCTGTCAAATCGCCAACCACTGCATTGTGATCGATGACCATGATGTGCGGAGGACTTTGCTGAGCGCGCCCAAGCATTTCATCCAAGTCCGCTAAAAAATAACTGTCGTAGCCTGCTTGCGATAAATCTAACTTAACGCGGGACCCAAGCTCAGCATCTTGAGATAATACAAAGACAGTAAAATCACCGGCGTGTTCTGCTCTATTCATGATTTTTCAGGACGCCTTATCGGAGTTATCAATTGATCCACCAGATACGATTTTTTTTCCAATTTAAATTCTGGAAGTCGTAGCGCTGGGCTTTTTGGCATGACAGTAGATTCTTTCAAATTAATTTTTTTAGGTGTAAAAGCGGCTTCTACACCGACATCATCAAGTGCTAGTACAGAATCAAGATCCATTTCAAAATCATCTGGCTCTTGGGACATCGATGCCGTTTTGTCAGCAGATTTTATATCCAATGCCGGAGCAGCAGCGCCGTCTGCTACAACCGCCGTGGTTTTTTCTTTACGTATAATCATTTTTACCAAGGCTCCCTCTTGCGGCAGTGACTCTATGGACAATTCAGCTCCGCACCGACGTAAAATAGACAGTGCCTCTGTTAAACCCAAGCCCATGTGCTTTGACTTTGATTTTGTCGTGAAAAACGGCTGCCAGACTTTCTCTTTTAGGTCAGAGGCGTGATTTAAACCAATTCCGTTATCCTGAATTTCAACAACAGAGATAGAGCCGTCGATGTCATAGGCACGAATACTTATTTTTTTCTGTACGGTCTTATTTTCAAGAGCATCCACTGCATTTCTTAATATATTTTCAAAAGCTTTGATGAACGGAGCATAGTAAAACGTATGTGAAAGACGTGTTGAAATATCTTTTTGCACTTGAATTTGTGCGTTTTTAAAAATGGAATCTAAATTGAAAAGCGCTTGCTGTAGTGGGCCCTGCACGGTGGCTTCAGCCAACTCGCCTTCAGGCTCCGCAAAGGCCTGCTGGGCCTGCACAACAGATTCTTCCTTGGACTTCTCCACCAGGTTTAGTACCGTTCCAGTGATTTCCTGAGATGGGCTTACTGCCGGTGTGGGAGTACGACTTTTCAATTCAGACTGCACAACCTCATTAAAAACTGAATCCCGCTCTTGCTTTTTAAAGCGGTCTAATTTTTTCTCCAGTGGATCTAAACTGTAAATTAAAAAACCAATCAGCACCATGCCAAAACCAAAAATAAGACTAGCTACTGACCAGGAAATAATCCAACCAGGAGCCACTCCACTTTTTAAAATATAAGACAGTGCAATTAAGTTAGTCCCAGCAATGTCTTCTTTATCGACGATATATTTTTTTGTTGATAACTTAGCTTCCTCGGACAGCGTCGCAATATAATTCGATTCGCTGTGTGCTGCTAACATTTGATCTGATGTAAGAAGCGCAGAAGTTAGTTTACCACCCCGGTCGATATCAAAATACTTTTGAAAATAATCAGCAGAACCGACAACAGCTACAGGCTTTGCACTATCGGCGCTGAATACGAGCGCTAAGTATTTGTTGCCAGCCCGGTCCTTGAAAACCCGGGCTTGGATCGGAGCTTCCGACCCACTTTTTCTTACAGATAAAGCTTTTTCAAGATACTCGCCATTCCAGCGATCTGCCAAAGTCCCAGATCGTCCAACGAACTGAACAACTGCAAAGGATCCATCATTTTTTTTCTGTAACCGCGCCAGTGCGAAGAAGGGATCCAGCTGGACCCAGTTGATTTGATTTTCTTTTATTTCGACTGCGTAACTGGATAAAACTTTTCTGACTGCAGTGATTTGGCTTGAGACAGCTGTTTTTGCCGAGATAATTTGATTGCGAACTTGTTTTTCAGCTTGTGATAGTTTCTCACGTCTACTGAAGTCGTTCATCTGATATAGCACGACGGTTAGTAGTAAAACTAAAACAACAACTAATTTGACGACAAGCCTTGTCCTCATGTGCTCTGCATCCCTGCGTTATTCACTATCGTTATTGTATGAGTGTTTTCAGACAGGAATCAACTGATCTTGTCTTTTTTATTTTGGACAAATACCTATTTTCGCTCTATTTTCCCTGCATGATTGAAACTGATATTGTCATTGTTGGCTCCGGAGTGGCGGCGCTTGCAA
>JAYUTU010000077.1:0-3005 GCA_043754975.1 Bdellovibrionales bacterium
CCGCGCACAAACTTTTTCCAGATGTTTTCTTGATCGTCCAAGCTAATGCCTTCGCCAGTGTCTGTTATCTCGACAAATACATCAGTTTCAGTTTCATGCGAATGCAGTCGAATGAGTCCGCCGGGCTCAGTGTATTTTATCGAATTTTCAATAATGTTAAGAAAAACTTCTGTCATCAGTGTCACATCGAATTCGATTAGAAACATTGGCTCTAAGTTAACTTCGATACGAATATTTTTAGTAGCTGCCAGCGGCCGTAAGCGTTCAAGAACATTTTCAATAACACCATTGATGTCAGCAGTTTCTTTCATTATTTTAAAATCGCGCGATTCAACACGTAGTACTTTTAGAATCGACTGAATGTAGCGGTTTAGCTCTTCCGAATAATTTTTTAGACTGTACAGATCCTCTTGCATTTCAGCTGGTGCATCTCCAGCCGTGACCAATCGGTCTAGCACGGCTTGTATTTTTGCAATCGGCGTTTTTAAATCATGGCTGATAAGGCTCACAAAATTATTTTTTAGCTGTTCAAGCTCTGCCAAGTAGCTTTGCTCTTGCTTCAGTCGCATGTGAGCTTTTTCAATCCGCAAAGCCTGATAGGCAGTGAATAGTAGCCAAATGAAAATAAATAAACTGATTGGACTTATGATTGGAATCCAGATTGAAAAATTATCAAACGTCCATGCAGAAAAAGCAGCCGTTAGCGTCACCAGCCAAAGAAAAAAGAACAAAGCTACACTTTGTGGATAATTAGAAATAATTGCCATCGCAACCAGAGCCAATGCAAACAGAAATCCTGCATAAAGCAAAAAAGGCATTTTTTTAATAAAATTTCTCTGCAGTAAGTTCTCGACAACTTGACCCCAGTATTCGTGCCGAGACATCAATCCAATCGGAGTTTGAATTTGTGAATACGCAGACTTTTCAGTACCGATAAGAACTATTTTATTTTTTAAAAAATTTGCCGGAAGTCGATTGTTAATAATATCTAAGTAAGACACATTTTGAAATTGTTCGCTTTTCGTAAAATTAATAATTGGTATTTGATCCACATAGCGTTCTTTCCGAAGGCCTCTGGTTAGCCGGAAAGCTAAATTGGGCAGGTAATCTGGATTTATGAAAAGTCTGCGGCTGACTCCATCGTCGTCTTTTAAAATATCAATATGTCCTAAATTCGACCGATCCGGGCGTGTTGCAATCGGAAGTGATAATTTGCCTAATTCGCTGGAATTAGTAGCCCAATAAACTCGAGGGTCTTTGAATGTGACGATTTCATCTGTCGTTAATCTCATTTGGCCAACATTATCCCCGAAGTACAATGTGACTCCGACCGCCTGTGGACTTTGTTTTAGAATTTCGGAAATCATTTGATACCAAAGGTTACGGTCCCAATAGAAACTATCACTAAGGTCAGAAAGCTCATTGGTGTTGATCAATGAGTTGGTCTTCAAATCAAATATTTTTGAGAAGTCAGAGGCCTTTATTGTGACAAGGACAACATGATCAGATACCTTTTGCGTACCGCGTAGCCGAAAGCGATTGTCGTAGCTACCAACTTCATCGAACTTCAGAAAAACCAGAGATATAAGCCAGCATAAAACAGCACGAAGCCAGAAACCGCGGTTAATGGTAAACCAACGTCCCCAGACCCCAAGTTTTTTATTGAACGTTGTTTTCACGCGATGCAAAATTAACTAAGTTCTCGGGTTATTTCAACTGTTTAATGGGGTATTGTACGCACATGGAATGGATACGAACGCAAGAGCAAGCACTACCGCATTTTGATTCTTCTGTGCTGACAATCGGTAACTTTGATGGCGTTCACCTGGGTCATCAAGTTCTGCTGCGGGCACTCGTGAAAACAGCACATGAATTAAATACAAAATCGGTTGTTTGTACTTTTAAACCTCACCCGCGCTCTATTTTAGTTCCGAATCAAAAAGTGCATCGACTTTTTGATTATAAAGATCAAGCCGAAATGATGGGACAACTTGGAATTAACTTTTTAGTTGAAGAAAAATTCAGTAAGGATTTAGCCCTCATGCCAGCAGAGGCCTACCTAGAAGGGTACATCGAGCGGTTCTATAAGCCGAAGCATCTGCTGGTTGGGTATGATTTCAGTTTTGGCAATCAGCGCTCTGGAAACACCGACTTTTTGAAAACATTCTGCCAGCGTAAAAAATGGGGACTGACAATCGTTCCTGCTGTTGAAACGGATGGCTTAATTGTGTCGTCATCGCAAATCCGCAAAGTGCTTGAACACGGTGATTTAAAAAAAGCCGAAGAGCTTTTAGGTAGACCTTACTACTTACGGGGTCCTGTTCGAGTCGGTTACAAACGCGGGCGGGTGCTTGGATTTCCGACTGCTAATTTAAGTCCCGAAATCGAATTTACCCCGCGCCAGGGTGTTTACTTTACTCAAGTCACATGGAAAGAAAAAATTTACTCAGGAATTACAAACATAGGGTTTAATCCGACTTTTGAAAATAGTGATCCGTACTTAAAAGTCGAAACTCATCTTTTTAATTTCAATCAAGATATTTATGGCGAACACATCTCTGTGCAGCTTTGTCATTTTCATAGGGATGAGATGAAATTTTCCTCAGTAGATGCTTTAAAGTTACAAATAACAAAAGACATTGAGCTCGGAAAAAAATATTTTGAAAGCTAGGTTGTAAGCTTTATGAGTTTAAAAAAATTAATTCATTTTTCGGAAAAATCTTTACTGGAATCCTATGCTGAGTTAGCAGATAAAAAACTGCAGTTCGAAGTCTTTAGTAACAGCGGTAAACTGCAGCCGCAAGAGCTTCTATCGAGCCCCTTTGAAATTGTTGAGCTTGCCCCTGGTGATTTTAATTTGTTTAGGCCATTCTTAACGACTCTTGATTTAAAAACCAGCCGCTTCGGAGTCGCTGATACTTTAATTAAAGTTCAACATGATTTTCGACCAATGCACTTGCTGTCAGAATCCGTGTACAAGGCTATTTTAGCTAAAGTGCCGGATC
>JAYUTU010000078.1:0-6565 GCA_043754975.1 Bdellovibrionales bacterium
TGGGTCCTGTTCGATCAGTATCAATGACGGTACACCTGCAGGAGAACAACTGTATCTGAATGCCGGGGACAAGGTAAAGTTCTACGTCGCCACGAGTTCTGTAGCAGGAGGAAATTTTGGATATACTATTTTAATAAACAATAACTTAACCGTTTCTATTAGCGCTACCACTGCCCCTGCAAATTGCTCAATTGACTTTCCGGAAAACATAGAAAAAATTTTTCTCTCACGAAACACCTACACGGGAAGTATGGGAGGTATTAGCGGTGCAGATGAAAAATGTAACGCCGAGGCCAGGATACTGTATAATTCTACTACCATAACTGGCTGGAAAGCTCTTCTTTCAGGTACCGATTCAGTACTTGGACTTAATCAAATTTTAGGATCTGCGCGACTGAGTTCGGTAAAACAATATTGTGATGTATCGACTGGAAATTTAGGAGCACAAATTTTCTCCGTCGGTAATACTAATTTTCAGAATTCATTTTTTCAATTTGCCGGAGGCGGGCGAGTCAACGGGGGTGGCACAACAGACTGGATGTTTATTCCAGATGCTCCCCGTTATCAAACCGGCACGACATTTTGGTACGGACAACCAGCGGACTGTAATTGCAACGATTGGACCTCAAATACGACGAGTGCCACATGTAACGGGGCATCAGGAACGGCCGCGGGCTACAGCTTAACTTTCGAATCGTCGGCTCCCGACCAAAAACCGGTGCCTGACAATGTGGGGCTGTGTTCACAACCACGTCATCTCGTTTGCTTCCACAATCCTCCTTAAAAACTAACACCCACATGAAAATTCGAAGCAAACCAATCGGATTTTAAGTAGTATTCCTTTTCGCGCTCCATAGGAATTTTATCTTCCGCAAGAATATCTTCGCGGTTAATTCGACTGCTGATGGGAGCGTTGTAGCGAAGCCAATCAAAACCTAAGGTTAAGTGCTGCCACTGCCACGTATTACCGATGCTGATATTTGCTGACGTGGACGAGCCGTTAAAGGTTGAGCGATCTGTAGAGGTTCCGGAACTAAAAAAAGATCCACTGTACTTCCGTGTAAAAAATAATTCGCGGTGCTCGGCTCCGCCGCGGACAAAAAATGAATTACCAAAAAAATATTTGTACTGCGCGCCGATGGAATAGCCACTGAGACTATCTTTGTTACCAGTAAGTATCGACGAAGCGAAGGCGCGGCCAAGGCCGGCGCTCTGGCTCTGCAGCACCAGTAGCACTTGCGATTTTCGATCTATGTAGTAACCCATGGATGCACCAGAAGCCCCAGCGTTACCCGCAGTGCTTTCCAGCAAAACAGAAAATTTTTTGTCTAATCTGTAATACTCGCTCGAGTCGTCGATGACGTAATTAGAGCTTCCGCCAGGAATAATCGTTACACCGTTTTCAGCACCATAAGCTGCCACAGATAAAAAAATAAATGAAAGGGCTCCAATGAACTTCACGTTTCCTCCAGCGAATTAATTTAGGTTTGACGCGTAGCATAACAGAAGTCGCCGCTGAAGTCAACTTGGAGGTGGGTGAGGGCTTCGCACCCCCGTAACAGCTTTTGCAGAGCCGTGCCTAACTCCTCGGCCAACCCACCATCTTGCAGAAGAGCGTAAATTAAAAGAGGCCCCAGCCAAAGTCAACTCATGCCCCTCTCGAGCAACTTAAATGGCTTAATAACCCAGGTTTCTGCCCTGTCAAAGTCAGAAATTTTGATTTTTACTACTCCCGAGGTTTCAGCGGCGCGCTCAAATGCATAAACCCTGGCGGCTTGCTTCAAATAATTTATTCGCCTTGCTGAGCTATCGCTGTAAACCTGCGCAAGCATTTCCTCAGGCAAAGTTTCTAATGGATTCGGTTCTTGCTTATCACTCCTGCTCTCTGATGTTTTAATTAAAGCTTGTGCCTCTTGCAGTTGTCGCACTTTTTCTACCCGCTTTAAGATACTTTCGCCGGGTATCGTTCTTTGGTTTTTTGTTTCTGTAAACATCATCACACCAAAACGATCAACAAAGGGGCCGCTTAAGCGCTCAAGAATTTTCGTGCAGCGGGTTCTTGAAAACCGGCACGACAAATTTTCCTTTACCGGAGTCCATTTTCCACATGGGCATAAGTTTGTTGTGGCGACGACTTGGAATTGGCAATCAAATTCGCGCTCAAAAGCACCGCGCGCCAGTCGCAGTCGTTCGCCGACCATAGGACCACGAAGTGCTTCTAAAATTTCGGGATTAAAATGCAACATTTCATCTAGTACCAGTAAGCCATTTTCAACGCGCTCGATTTCACCTTGATATAGGTTTCCTCCACCACCTAAAAAAGCACCGGCTGTAATTGATTGATGCGGCATCACCAACGGCCGCCAATTTTTCTTCCACTGGCCGGGTTGCTGATCATGAGGTGTTGGCATTAAACACAATAATGCTTTTGCCAGCGTAGTCTTTCCGCCGCCGGCATCGCCAGCAAGTAATCCGTGTAATCCTGTGGACGCCATCAAAAAAAGAAATTCCGCTTCGGCTACTGAAAATTTTTTTTCCAAGTCTGCAATTGGACGTTGAAAAAAATCGGCTTTATTTTCATTTGGATAAATGACTTCTAAATCTTTTAGTTCAATTATTCGGTGATAGCTGCTACTGACGTCTTTTGACCAACCAGTAAGGATATCTTCGTTTTTTGGTTTTAAAAAATGAGTTTTTAAATCTGTGGGCTCGTACACGCCGCCGTCTAATCCCAATTCTCCGTACAAGATCCAGTCTGTATTTATTTTTGCGGGATGTAACTGTTTTGATTTTAGCAAAATACCAAGGGCGACTGCTAGCTCTACACCGCGCGAACTTTTGCGTAAGTGGCTAGGTTTAATGTTCACAATCATCTGTTGCGTGAGCGGAAATTTATACCCCGAGCTTTTAAGCGCTGACTTAATTCGGTAAAAACTTTCTTTGATCAGCCTGTCTGGCAATCCCAAGAAATGAATCTGGGGTATTCCCGGAATGAATTCGATTTCAACTTCGGCAATTTCTAAACGTGGTCCATTTTGAATTAACGATTTTAGTTTCATGCAGTGGCTACATGCAAGCAAGCCAGGTGCGCTAATCTTTTACGTGATCCCGATCTTCGCTGTGGGAAATCGCAGATCGGATTTAAACCGAATGATCTTTCATTTTAGAAAGCGGATGATGCTCCTCGATGGCGCGCGCTGCTGTGTTTGTTGTCACTGTGGTATAAACTTGGGTCGTTTGAATACTGGCATGACCTAACAAAAGCTGTATCGAACGCAAATCAGCGCCACCTTCAAGCAATGCCGTCGCACACCCATGACGAAATTGATGTGGATGAATAGGCTCATCAAAACCGGCCTTAGCAGACCACGCTGCTAACCACCGCCAAATATCAACACGTGACGGCCGGTGACCGCGATCATTTAATAATAATGATGGACCAGCAGATGCTTTTTCTGCCAAGGGCTCGCGTGCTGTTTTTAAATAAAGATCAAGGGCCACGTACAGCGCCTCAGTCAGCGGAATTAATCTTTCTTTTTTTCCTTTACCTAAAACCTTTACCCATTTTTCAGTTGCTGAGAAATCGTTTAAATTCATTTCTGTCAATTCACTGACCCGACAACCCAGTCCGTAAAGAAATAACAAGGTCAGACGGTTACGAATTGTTTTGGCCTCTTCTTTTGGAACTTCGCAGGCGACAAAAAGTTTTTGAAAATCTTCCGTCGAGACTGCTTTTGGTAATGATGCTTTTACTTTAGGTGGCTTTAAATCTCGCAGTTCAGGCGATTTTACACCGCGTGACTCACAAAATTTTAAATACGTTCGCACGCTACTGATGACTCGTGCTTGCGAACGAACAGATAATTTTTCTTTTTTCATGAAATCAAAAAACTCGATCATTCGCTCTGAATCTTGACGAAATTTTGCGTACAACTCGATATCACGGCGGTAAGCCATGATAGTATTGATAGATCGTCCGCGCACATGCTGTAAATCATCGAAGAACTCAATCCAAAGTGGCAAATTCATAGTGTTTACATTTCAGATGATATTAAAGAAAAAGGCAATCAAATAGTTATGTTAAGAATTTTACCGAGTTACGCAAACTCGGTGGGCTCAACGGATCGATATTTTTAAATGAAAAGGGAAATTCACTAATATAAAAATAACTTACATGTGAGTTAAAGAATAAAAACTCAGGGGTGGCTCTCCCTGAGTTTTTCAAAGCTATCTATTTTTGCTTGTCATTGGTTTCCGTCATTTGCTTTACTGCCTGATCGAATTACTCAGGCGACTGCTTCGTCTGACTATCTTGTCTGACTATTTCGTCTGACTAAGTTATCCGATGGCTTTATCTGATTGCAGAGGCATTACTGAACTAATATGGCCTGCGAGCACTGATACCCGTTTACGGATTCAAATAAGATGTTTCCGAAAATGCGGCCAATCGGTGCAATCTCGGACCAAGTTGATCCCAACTGACTTCCAGTTTTCGCTGCAACCTGACCTTGTGTTAAAGTTAAAAATAATGTCACGGGCCCGACCGCTTGCATTCGTAGATTAGAAACAATACCCGCATTCCACTGCCCCTGAGCGAGAGTTCCTAGCTGATATGTTCCCGCAGGAATAAGGCAGTTCCCTAAATTCATTTGCTGAGACACAGAAATAACTCCGTTAGCGCTAACCGGTCCGTTGTAACTGATCACTCCATTTTGCGACGGATAGGAATTGTAGTTTTGGTATTGGTTGTAACCTTGGTATTGGTTATATCCCTGATACTGGTTATACCCTTGATATTGGTTGTAACCTTGATACGGGTTTGAAGTTGCGTATGGGTTATATGGATTATACTGCTGCTGCTGCTGAGTCGGCTGAATGGACTGCGCCTGCTGGCTCTGAAAACTCCAATTCATTGTTAGTGATGTCGAGTTCCAACCCCACTGCGAATACTCCGAATAGGCTTGAAATAAGTTATGGCAATTCACACACTGCTGAAAGCCGTATTGATTTACTGGTGAAATTGGAACTTGTTGATTATCACTTTTGCTTCCGCAAGCAACTAGTGTAGCAATCACTGAGAACACCAACACGTTGGCAGCGTACTTTATTTTTGTTAATGTTTTCATTCAATCTCCTTTTAAAAAATTACTTCTGTATCTCTAATTTTTGTATCTCTAACTTCTGTATTCATAACTACGTCGCTTTACTCAGCGATCCTGAATGCTCTAATTACTGATGTTAAATGCTGCCTTAGTATTTAGACCTGTAAATGTACCAAGCTTTTTGTATCCAGCATCAACTCCAGGATTCAGACCGCACTTTGTTTGCACAACATTAGATCGGCAATCGTAAGGGCCGATGTACGTAAACCAACATGCACGGTACGGTGAATGCTGAGCCATCGTAGCTGTTGTCGTCCCACCAACATAAGGATTGCTCTGCACCATAAAGTTCTTGAAATACACCGCACCTTTGTATGTCACAGAAATTGGCTCGCCATCATTAGTTCCAGTTGATGGTGTGATAAATTCTGGCTCTAGAACAATGGCAATGGCGCCATACTGATCTTCAAAGAATCCAGAAAATACTAATTTATTTTCAAAATTAAACCAGTAGTTAAAGTTAGACTCTAAAACACCGTTATCCATCATTTTATTAAGCGACTGATTACGGCCCATACCGGCGTTGAAAATGCCGTCATACTGGATTCCATTATCAAAGTACGAAAGAGTTACTGTTCCACCGTAGCGGCCGGCCTCTGCTTGCGCCAAGTTGATATTGATTTTAAAGTTTGTTGGATTATTCAACGGATGCGTCGCCACATACTCGGTCATAGTTTGTAAATTCACTGGAACAAATGCCGAGGTGGCACCCGTTGCATAGACCGGAATTCCTGATCCACCAACACCGCTACCACCCGGAGCCAAAGGGTCAATGATAATTGCAGGTACTACTGGGACTGCTGCCACTGGATTAGCTTGCGAACTTGATTTCGCACAACCAAACCCCATCAAACCTAGAGCCATCGTCAGTATGATAAGTTTTGTTGTTTTCATAAACCTTCCTTTATTCAGTCTCGTTAAATTAATGAGATCTGTACTGAATGGTTATGCCAGGCCTGTGCCCACAAAAGCTGCCTTACTAAACTATCAATTTCGCTCAGTATTTTAGAACATTGTTTCACTCTGAGACACCGCCGTTCTGTAGACAGGCACCGCCAGCGACAAAAAATGCTAACAGTGTTCTCAGGATGAGACATCAAAAACCATATTCTCTTGGTGACGATGGTGTGCACTTGCGACTCCAACCATTCGGGAATGCACCACTTTATAAATGAATTGCGAAAACCAAAATGTCTGCCGTCATGCAATTGCGCACCACCATGAGCACGTTCAAATAGGCAAACTTGTTTCGCGCTAGAACAGATACTGCAAGCTTTAGCTGGCACTCATCGCAGGCGCCGTGAGAGCTTTAGCCTGTACTAAACACAGGTGCTGCGAACTTTAGCCAAGCCGAATAGTAATTCTTCCGCGGGCAGTAATTCACAAAACCCAGAGCCTCTAAA
>JAYUTU010000079.1:0-2996 GCA_043754975.1 Bdellovibrionales bacterium
CTGGTTGATTTTAAAATTGAGTTCGGAGTGACTGCATCTGGAGACATCATTTTAGCTGATGAAATTTCTCCGGATTGCATGCGGCTGTGGGATAAAAATACACAGGAAAAATTTGATAAAGATCGCTTTCGCAGGGATTTAGGTCAGGTGCAAGAAGCGTATCAAAGTGTTTTAACACGATTAGAAGGGATACCATTATGAACGTGGGAATTAAAATTATGCCTCGAGATGTCATCTTGGATTCACAGGGTCGGGCCATTGAGAGTTCAATGAGAAGCAATGGTTTTAAATTAGACTCATTACGGGCTGGAAAATATTTAGAAATCTCATTAGCTGAAACGTCTGAGGACGCAGCAAAAATTACTTTAGAGAAAATGTTGAATGAGGGTGGGTTGTACAATCCGCTGATTGAAAAGTACGAACTATTTTTTAATTAACCACGAGGTGTGAAAGAGGGTTGAAGCATGGGTTTAAAAGTTGGAATTCCACGTTTCTTAGGGACCAATTGCGATGAAGACGTACGCAAATGGATAACACTTAAAGGTCATAGCGCTCAGTATTTGTGGTTTGAAGATCAGTTTGATGTTGCTGCTGTAGATTGTGTCGTTATTCCCGGTGGTTTTAGTCATGGCGATTATTTACGCTGCGGAGCCATCGCTGCTCGCACTCCAGTCATGAAATCAGTTCATCAGTTTGCAAAATTAGGTAAACCTATTTTAGGAATTTGTAATGGCTTTCAAATTTTATGTGAGGCTGGACTACTGCCGGGAGCTTTGCTGCAAAACAAAAATCTGCGCTTCATCGACCAGTTTCAAACACTCTCGGTAGAGACAAATAAAAATGCATTCTCGAAAAGTTTATCGGTAAAGCAACAGATAAAATTACCTATTGCTCACGGCGAGGGACAGTACTTTGCGGACAGTGAGACGCTTAAGAAATTGCAAGACAATGAACAGATTTGGTTAACCTATGCGACAAATCCAAATGGTTCGGTTTGCAATATCGCAGGCGTTACCAATGCCAGTAAGTCAGTTTGTGGCCTGATGCCACACCCTGAGCGGGCGCATGCTACGTGGATGGGTTCAAGTGATGGAGGATTCTTTTTATGAGCTCCGAATTAGAACAAAAATTAAAAACGTACCGTCTTTCTGAGGACGAGTATCATAAAATAAAACAATCACTGCAGCGAGAGCCCACACTGATCGAGTGGTGTTTATTTTCAGCGCTCTGGAGTGAGCACTGCAGTTATAAGTCATCGAAAAATCATTTGAAAAAATTTTCTTTTCGCAATTTGAATACCCCGGCTTTAGACGGTGAAAATGCGGGTGTTGTTGACCTAGGCTTTGGTGAAAAAATCGCTTTCAAGATGGAAAGTCACAATCATCCTAGCTTCATTGAGCCTGTGCAGGGAGCCGCTACAGGAGTGGGTGGAATTTTAAGAGATATTTTTACGATGGGCGCGCGACCAATTCTTTCTGCAAATTTTTTATGTTTTGGTGAGGTTCACGCTGAGCGCATGGAATCTCTGCAACGCGGAGTCGTCAAAGGCATTTCTTCGTATGGGAACTGTGTAGGAGTTCCAACAGTGACAGGCCAAACTAATTATCATAAAAAATATAATAAAAATATTTTAGTAAATGCATTGAGTGTCGGGTATTTTGCTCCGGGTCAGAAAATGGCCTTATCCAGTGCCGCTGGCGCTGGAAATTTAGTTGTGTATGTGGGAGCTAAAACGGGCCGAGATGGAGTGCACGGGGCCTCGATGGCGTCGGCCTCTTTTGATGAGGATATGGGTTCAAAAAAGCCAAACGTGCAAATTGGAGATCCTTTTTATGAAAAGCTTTTGATCGAGGCCTGTTTAGAAGTATTAGAAAAAGACCTCGTGGTAGCGATGCAGGATATGGGCGCCGCGGGTCTTACAAGTTCTAGTTTTGAAATGGCCTCTAAGGGTCAAGTCGGCTTAGTCATGGATTTGAAAAAAGTCCCGCTGCGGGATCCATCCATGAGCGCTGAAGATATTTTATTATCTGAAAGCCAAGAACGCATGCTCTTGATTTGTGAGCCGCAGAATTTTCCAGCGCTTGAAGCCCTATTTAAAAAATGGCACTTAGATTCCGTGGTGTTAGGTCACGTGCAGACTGCAAAAAAAGTAAAGCTGCTTTGGGGTGTTGAAGTGTTGGCTGACATCGATCCAGATTCGATCGTCGAGCAGGCTCCACGTTATGACCGGCCCTTTAAAAAACTTTCTCAGCCCAATCTGGTCTCTGAATTGGAACCACCCCAGTTAAATGTCAAACACGCAGTCGATAAGGCCTTTACACAGCGAAAATTAAATTCGCAGCGCTGGATTTACAATCAGTTCGATCAGCGTGTCGGCGCTCGCACTGCAGCTGCATGCGAAAGCTCAGTGGCCTTCTGCAGACTGGATCATTCTGGTCGGGGGTTATCTGTCGCTGTAGGGTGCCGCCCAGACCTGATGGAAATGGATGCTGCCATTGGGGCTTACGATGCCGTTTATTATCCTGCTTTTCAGATGGCCTTAAAAGGAGCTGAAGCCTTAGCGGTGACTGATTGTTTAAACTTTGGAAATCCGCAGAAGCTACAAATCATGAGTGAATTTGTCACAAGCGTGGATGCCATCGCCGACGCAAGTTTTAAAATAAATGCTCCAGTGATCAGCGGCAACGTGAGTTTTTATAACGAAACACTGCAGGAAAATATTGTGTCAACTCCTGCGACCGGAGTGATTGGATTACGCGATTCAGTTGAGAATGTGCTACCTGATCATTTTTTGGATGTTAATGAATCCATTATTCAGGTTTCATTAAACTGGGTTCAGTCCTACACGTGGATGTCGGCTCTTGAAGGAAAAATAACTCAGTACACTGTGAACTCGAAATCGGATGTTCCAGCATTTATTAAACGCTGTCAAAAGTTAGATGCAGCACTGAAAAAGGATGCGATTGCAGTTTCAGCAATAAAAGCAGTAGGCCTGG
>JAYUTU010000080.1:0-30296 GCA_043754975.1 Bdellovibrionales bacterium
GTGAAGCTTTGGTTACGAAATTTTGGAGATATTGATTTTGATGTTTTTGTGGAGCATATTCCTTTTGTTGAGACTCGCACTTATGTTAAACGAGTTCTAAGCTTTTATGTGACGTATCAGAAAATTTATGACGAAAAAATTGATTTGAAGAAAATTAAGTTTTTGACAGAAAAGAATCCGTATCAAATTAAAGAGCCAATTTCACTTAAGGAAGAGTGGGATGTGCCGCTGCGATAAGGATTTAGTTAGAATGAGTATCTAAAACACCAAACCCCAAAGACAAGGATGTCTTATGTTTTCAAAATTAATTTTCCGTGCGTCCCAAGCCAAAGTATTTTTACCAATTGTCCTAGTGTTAACAAGTGCAGTGACTCACGCCCACCAGGTTTCTGAAAAATCAGAAACAGTTTTAACGAATTTAGATCAGGCCCGTGCTGTGGGCGGAATTATTTTATCAAAAGATAAGGCCTTAAACTTGGCGGTAACTTTTTTAAGCCAGCTGCAGCTAAATCAGTTATCACAACTGAATCACTCGTTAGGAAAGTGCGCGGGCTTTGAAACGCTTAGCCCTGCAGAAATTAATCAGCCAGGGATCTTGCTGGAGAAGCTAAAGGTTGTCGATACGACGATTAAAAAAATAGGCTTAGCTAAGAAATCAGTGATCGAGTGGAATGAATCCTTCCAACAATTTGCAGAGCAAGCGGACCCAGCACAATTACAGCAGACAGTTGCTTGGATTTCCTCGTATCCAAACAGGTACAATAAAGCGCCGTCTCCGAATCAACATGTCGTCGATTTGCAAACTAAGCTGAGTGACTGGCTCAGTGATGCAAAGTGGAAATATCAAATTGATTTAATTGTCCATCAGTCGACAAATCAAAAAACATTGCGATTAACAATTCCGGGATCTAAGCGTCCGCAAGAAGTAATTGTCCTAGGTGGCCATTACGATTCTATTAACCAAAGCTATTTCGGGAATAAAGATAAAGCCCCGGGTGCTGATGACAATGCATCGGGTTCAGCAAATTTAATAGAAGCTTTACGCATTCTGAAAATGGCTCCGCAGCCCGAGCGCACCGTGGAGTTTTATTGGTATGCAGGCGAAGAAAGTGGGCTGCTGGGGTCTGCTGAAATTGCTAAAGAAGCGAAGGCAAAAGGCAAAGATGTCATTGCTGTTTTGCAGCTAGATATGACTTTATTTCCAGGAAGTGGTGAGCAAGTTGTAGGGCTTGTTACCGATTTTACAAGTCCCTGGTTACGAGATATTTTAACATCGATTAATAACACGTATGTTAAAGCCAGGTTAGTCGACGATGAGTGTGGATATGGTTGCAGTGATCATGCCTCGTGGCACCGCCAGGGTTACCATGCAGTCACTCCATTTGAGGCAGTGACCAGTACGATGAATCGAAATATTCACACTGAAAAAGATGTTATTGATTCAAAATCTAGTTTTAGGCATTCGAATTCATTTACGAAGTACGCAGTGCTTTTTGCACTGGTGCTTGGAAATTCGGACCTGCGCCCGCCCGTGTTCTGAAGGTTACGCTATTTGCTGAAGATCTGTAGCAACTAGCGCAGCTTAATTTACACATTAAATTTGAAAAATAAAATATCGCCGTCTTTAACCAGATACTCTTTGCCTTCGGAGCGATATTTACCGGCCTCTTTTACTGCCGCTTCTGACTTTAGCGTAAATAAATCATCGCAGTGATAGGCTTCGGCGCGAATAAAACCACGTTCGAAATCCGTGTGAATAACGCCGGCTGCTTGCGGCGCTTTAAATCCTGATTTGATAGTCCACGCGCGAACTTCTTTTTCACCCGCTGTAAAGTACGTGTATAAACCTAATAATTTATAAGCCTCGCGAATCAAGCGGTTTAGTCCCGGCTCGGTCGCATTCATGCTAGATAAAAATTCAAGTCGTTCTTCGGGCGGAAGCTGAGCAATTTCGGCTTCCATGGCAGAACAAATCGTAATTGTGTTATTGTTTTCTTCCTGAGCGCGTTTTTCAACAGCGCGGACCCAATCATTGCCGCCAGCTGCAAAGTCCGTATCAGAAACATTACACGCGTACAAAACAGGTTTGCTGGTTAATAAATGCATATCCATCGCGAAGGGTGTTTCTAATTCGTTCAGCTTCACCGAGCGTGCTGGCAAGCCCTTGGCTAAGGCTTGATGAATTCTTTGAGTTACATCAAGTTCCATTTTTACTTTCGGATCAGCCGAAGTTTTTGCCATTTTTTCGATGCGCTTTAATTTTTTTTCAGCAGTGTCATAATCGGCGAGCATGAGCTCTGTATTTATTATTTCGATATCTCGCAGGGGCTCAACGCTTCCGGATACGTGAATAATATTTGGATCATCAAAACAACGAACTACATGGACAATCGCATCAGTTTGTTTGATGTGACCTAAAAACTGATTTCCTAAACCCTCTCCCTGGCTGGCACCTTTTACAATTCCGGCAATATCCACAAATTCAATCGTGGTTGGCACAACAGATTGAGGCTTTACAAACCCAGTGATTTTATCTAGGCGTTCGTCAGGAACCGTGACAACACCTACATTCGGATCAATGGTGCAGAACGGATAATTCGCGGCCTCTGCTTTTGCAGATGTGAGTGCGTTAAATAATGTTGATTTTCCAACATTCGGTAAACCAACGATGCCAACTTGTAGTGCCATTTGTAAAACTCCCTCTATTTAAAAATAATAAAATCCAAGACGATCAAATACCAAAAAAGCGATCAACTACAATAATCCGAAGTCTAAATAACAGAGCCATTAAAATCTGTGCAGGCGCGGTCAAAACCCTTTTCTATAAAGCACTCAATCCCATCGCAGGCTTTTTCAAAAACTTTGGGTAATTGTGCTGAATCTTCCTTAGAAAATCCACTCAATACATAATCGCCGATATCAAATCCAGGTTGCGCTGGGCGCCCCACGCCTAATTTCAATCGAGCGTAGTCCATAGACCCTAGAAGTTCAGTGATGTTGCGGACTCCATTTTGTCCACCATGCCCGCGATTTTTGTGAAAACGCAGTGATCCGAACGCCTGGTCGATGTCGTCATGCACGACCAACATTTTTGCAACCGGAATTTTATAAAATGCCAGAAGTGACTGCACAGATTGACCGGATAAATTCATAAAAGTCTGTGGTTTAGCTAATAGTATTTCTTCGCCGTCTAATTTCATTTTTTTGGTGAGAGCTTTGTGCTCGTCACGGTATTCAGGGTCGTGGCCAGACAAAGATTTTAACCAATAATCAATAAGCAAGAAACCAATGTTGTGCTTGGTTAACTGATATTGCTTTCCTGGATTTCCTAAACCGACAATCAGCCACATAGCTTTAGTGATACCTTTTTTTCTGAATGACAGAAACAAAAAAAGGCGACTTTTCAGTCGCCTTTTTTTGGTAATAATTAATTAGGCCATTACTTCTTAGCTGCTGGCTTAGCTGGAGCTGCTTTCGCGCCCGCTGCTGGAGCCGCTGCTTTTCCTGCTGCTGCGGGAGCTGCTGCACCCGGAGCTGCTTTCGCGCCGGCTGCTGCTGGAGCCGCTGCCGCTGCTGCGTCAACAACTGGAGCTGCCACAACTTCTTCTTCCTGAATTACAACCGCTGCGACTGTAGTTTCTGGACGAGAAATCATTTTGATGCCATCAGGAATTGTCATATCCGATACGTGAAGAGAATCGCCAACGCCTAAGTTAGTCACGTCAACAACAATAAAGTCAGGGATAGCAGTCGGTAAACATTCGATCTCAACTTGACGAGAAACGATGTTTAGCAATCCACCCTCAGCAATACCAATCGCTTTTCCTTCGACACGGACTTCGATAGAAACACGAACCATTTTTGTGAGATCCAAGGCAAAAAGATCGACGTGCTCTGGACGACGAGTTAGTGGGTGTACAACAACTTCTTTAAATAACGCGACTTTACCGTTTAGTTTAGCGTCTGGGCTTTTGATATTTAATAACGCATTCTCGTAAGCACGAGAGTTGTATTTCAAAACGTCGTTGACGTGCAATTGCACTGTTACGTTTTCAGTTGCTCCGTAGATAACTCCGGGAACCATTTTGTTCACGCGTAAGCCCCGAGCGTTCGCACGGCCTGCTTCACGTTTTTCGACTGCAAGTTCAATTCTTTGTTTCATTTTTTTCTTCCTGACTACTTCCTCTCGAACCCGCGCACCATGCACGGTTTGAGGCCATTGTCGTTTTGGTTAACTGTCGTCTTTTTAAAAAAACTATCTCAAACTAATCAAACAACGAACTGACCGAGTCATGATCGTGGATTCGCTTGATTGCTTCCGCCAAAACAGGAGCCACTGTGACCACCTGGATTTTGCCGGAACGAACAGCTGCATCACTTAAAGGAATTGTGTCGGCCACAAAAACTTTTTCAATCGGGCTTTCCATAATGCGACTGATCGCGGGTCCGGAAAGCACGGGGTGTGTTGCAATTGCGAACACTCGTTTTGCACCATTTTTCAATAGGCTGTCAACAGCTTGTGTCAGTGTGCCGGCCGTATCGATCATGTCATCGACAATCACTGCTATTTTTCCATCGACATCGCCGATTAAGTGCATGGCCTTGGCCTCGTTGGGACCAGATCGACGTTTATCAATAATCGCCAGCGAAGAATCAATACGTTTTGCAAAAGCCCGGGCGCGCTCGACTCCACCAGCGTCTGGACTCACTGTGACATAGTCGGCTCCCTTGCCAAAATTTTGAATCCAAGATCTGGCCAGAGTAGGGATTGCAAAAAGATGATCAAATGGGCAGTTGAAAAAGCCCTGAATTTGGGCTGCATGCAGGTCTACCGAAACAACGCGGTCAGCGCCTGCAGTCGTTAATAAATCCGCCATACATTTGGCAGAAATCGGTGCCCGAGGTGCGACTTTGCGGTCCTGGCGTGCGTAGCCATAATAGGGAATGACCGCAGTGACATCTGCCGAAGACGCCCGTTTTAAAGCGTCTAGCATGATAAATAATTCCATGTAATTTTGGTTCACGGGCGGGCAGGTGCTGTGAATGACGAACACGTGTTTTCCGCGAACGCTTTCTTTGATCTCAACATTAATTTCGCCGTCAGCAAATGTGGTGACGCTGCTGCGGCCAAGCTCGACGCCCAGCAATTTACAGACATCGTTAGCTAAAACCTGGTTCGAATTACTGGCAAAGATTTTCAATTTTGTTAATGACACTAGATTTGTCCTTTTTCCTGAAGTTTGCTGAGAAAGTTTTGCAATGCCTGAGCACGATGTGATTTTTGAATTTTATAACCAGGTCCAAGTTCAGCTAATGTTTTTGTTTCTCCGTCGGGAATAAAAATTGGATCGTAGCCAAAACCCATAAGTCCTGTGGCTTTGCTACTGATTGTGCCCTTCATCGTGCCTTCAAAAATCCACTCTTCATTATCCGGAGTTAATACCAGGGTGACACACTTAAACTGTGCTGTCCGAGGTGTAACATTTCTTATTTGCATCATTTTTAAAAGTTTAGCGATATTTTCTGAATCCCGTGCATGGGGCCCTGCATATCTGGCGGAGTGTATTCCGGGAAGTTGATTGAGCCCTTCCACTTCGAGGCCAGCATCTTCACCTAAAACAAAAGCAGCCGACTTCATGGCCTTTACAGATTTGGCTTTGATACGCGCATTTTCTAGAAATGTTGTGCCGGTTTCTGGCTTTGGAGTGAATGAAGGCAGATCCGCTTGCGAAAATAATTTTACTGTAGAGAACTTATTAAGCGCTAATTTATACTCTTCCAGTTTGCCTTTATTTCCAGTAGCGATCCAAATTTCCATGCGTTAATTTCCTGACCTATCTTTTGAGAGGAAAAAAAGAACCGACCCATTTCGCTTGTTCTAAAAATAATTGCTCGCACCCTTTTTCGGCTAAAGTCATCATGTCTGATAATTGCTGTCTTGAAAAAGTTCCTTCTTCAGCCGTTCCCTGAATTTCAATAAATTCATTTTTGTCAGTCATGACAAAATTCATATCCGTACCGATGTCGCTGTCTTCTTCGTAATTAAGATCTAGCAATGGAAATTTATTTCCATTCAGTTCTTGAAGACCTACAGAGACCGCTGAAACATAATGCTTTAATGGAATTGTTTTAATTTCAGATAACGTATTTAATTTTTTTAAAGCCAAAGCTAAAGCAACAAAGCCGCCAGTGACAGCAGCAGTTCGCGTGCCGCCATCCGCGTTAATCACATCACAGTCGATAAGCAATTGCTTTTCACCCATCGCTTTAAGATCAACACACGATCGTAAGGCCCGCCCAATGAGCCTCGAGATTTCCTGAGTGCGCCCACCTGTTTGGGTTTTTTCGCGTTTCATCCGTGTGTGAGTCGAGCGAGGTAACATTCCGTATTCTGCAGTGACCCAACCGGCGCCAGTATTTTGCAGCCATGGTGGAGTTTTTGCTTCGTAGCTGGCAGAGCACATCACGCGCGTTTTACCGAATTCAACAAGTACAGAACCTTCGGCATAATCTAAAACATGAGGCGTAATTTTTATTGGGCGTAACTGGTAAACTTCGCGTTGATCTGATCTTTTCATGGACGACATCCAATTCTTTGCATGGACCTCATTTTTGTTAAGGGGGCCTAATTTGTCACTGTTTTATTTGTAAACTGCGCCTTATATTCGTAGACGGCAGCGCTCAACGCACGGGCTAATTCGTCTTGGTATTCAGCAGTGACCAGTTTTCGAGCTTCGCGCTGATTAGAAATAAAGCCGACCTCGACGAGCACTGCAGGCATTTCAGTGTTTTCGATGACGTAAAACGGAGCACGACGAATTTTGCTACTTGCAGCACGATAAGTGCCGAAAGCACCGACATTTAAAAAAGTTTTTGCAGCGGCTTGGATTTTTTTACTGAAATCTAAGCTCTGTTTGGTCTTTCCGAAATCAATGAGATCTTTTTTTATAATATCCACAATCTGGAAATTTGAATCGGATGACTGCTGCTTTAACAGCACCCGGGAGGGTTGCTTGGCACTGAAATAATACTCCATGCCGCTCACTTGCAACGAAGTTGATGAATTCGCGTGAAGGCTTAAAAACAAGTCTGCACTCTTTTGTTTCGCCACGCGAACGCGCTCTTCGAGTGACAGCCCACGCTGAGGACCGCGAGTTAAGAAAACTTCAATATCAGAATTTTTAGAAAGCTCCTGTTGAATTTTTTCAGCGATTTCAAAAACGATCGTGGATTCTTTGAATAGGCCGCGACTAGCACCGCCATCAACTCCGCCGTGTCCGGGATCAATCACAACGACAAATGCCTGAGCGGAATACGCAAAAAGAAAAGCAATAAATAGAGCACCTAAAATTTGTAGCACAGGGTTAGAGTAGATGATGTTGTGGAAATAAAGAAAAAAAAAGACGGCCAGGTATGGGGGGAGAGTCCCTAGCCGCCATGGGGGGTACCATTTACTAAAGCAAAGACTTCGCCAACGCTAGATGCTTTAAAACGTATTTGAGGTGTCAAATGTCATGACAGTGCCACTGGACGGCGCCACCGGCAGCAACCTGTGGGGTTTTTAGGTCTATTTTAAGCCCGGAAGCTGGACTGAAGTTGAGTCCTTTAAATGCGGTGTTTCTCTTCTGCCGTTTACCGTACTAAACTAAAAAACTTATAGGAGAAAACCGTGGTAAAAAACTTAATAGTGTCCGTCCTTCTTTGTGGCTATTTTACTGGTGTCAATGTTCAGGCAGCAGATGTAGGTAATGCGGAAATTGAAGCGGAAGAAGCACTCGCTGATTCCGAAGCCGCGCGTGCAGAGGCTAATGATTCAAAAAAACGTGCTGAAGCTGATCGTAAGCGTTCGGAACAGGCAAAGAACGAAGCCAATGCAACTGCCGCTAAGGCAAAACTAGCCGAAGAAACTGCAAAAAAAGAAATGGCGCAAGCAGAAAAAGAAATTGCACAAGTGCGTTTAGAAATTGCCGAAGCTGAAAAAAATCAAAAAATGGCACAAAAAGCTGCGCAAGAGTATGATGCAAAAACGAAATCGATTCGTGAAAAAGTGCAGACGAATCAGCAAGCGCGAAGCGAGGCTCAGGAAAAATTAAAAAAGGCCGAGCAAAGCACTGCTGAGGCAGCTGCAAAACTGGCTGAGGCTGAAAAAGCAGCCGAAAAAGCAGTTTCTGAAACGGCACAATCGCAAAAGGATATGGCAGCTGCGCAAAGCCAGCAAAAACAAGCGCAGTTGAATTTAGCAAAGGCAGTTGCGCAGAGCCAAAAAGCCATTGCTGAAGCAAAAGTTGCGGAAGCCAAAATGAATCAAGAAAAAGCCCGGGCAGATGCCGAAATGAAACGGACTGAGGCCGAAGTGGCGCGTGTTCGCGCTCAAGCAGAGATCTCAAATAAAAACGCAGCTAAAACAACGGAAGAAACGCAGAAGACACTCGAGCAAAGTAAACAGCTAAAAGTATCTTTGGACGAAGAAGTAAAAAAATTAGCAACTTTAAAAAAAGATGAAGATCGTGCCCGTGATCAGTCTGTAAAAGCAAAAGGCGAATACGAAAAACTGCGCGTCCAATTTCAAAAAGAAACTGCAGGAATGGGTCTGGAAGTGGTGCAGTTAAAACGTTCGCAAGCCTTCGCTGAGGCTGAGTTAAAAAAATATGAAACTGATTCATCCCGAATGAAAACAGAGGCCGAACAACTGAAAAAAGAGCGCGAACAATTAATGAACTCAACGGATAAGTTAAAGTCATCTTCCGAAGAGGCAAAAATCCGCATGGAAACTTCGCGGGCCGAGCAAGAGACTGAAAAGATACGTTTGGATTCTGAAAAAATTCGTGCAGAAACCGCAGGTATGCGCCGGGATTCTGGAATTTCTGCAAGCTCTGGAAATTCTGGGGAACAGGCCCGCGCAGTCACTCTCGTCAAAGATTGCAGCATCAAAGACCGCGCGACTGCTCAGGGTAAAAGTATTTTTAACATGAAGCGCGGCGCTCGAATTGCTGTGATCGACAAAAATGGCGCCTATGGTAGCGTCGTCAAAGGCAAAGTCGTCCCTGAAGGTTTCCTTGAAAAAGTCTGTTACCGGTAATTGGGGATTGCACAATGCCCTGAAGGGGTGGACTTTGTATGGCTTGACAGCCAGCGAGGTCCAACTGCTTGTCAGCGTCATGTCGGCAAATGAAATCAGGCTTTGCAAAGTCTGTGTCAGAGAAGCCACGGCCTGGACTGCTTTGGCAAAAGAAACTCATCCCGAATTTTTTGAAACTTTTGCAGTGTCTGCAGAGGATTATCCCGTTTTGCACCAAACCGAAAAAACTGTGGCTGGCGAAACCGATACCGAATATTTTGTCGTTCGCCCGCGAAAACAATTGCCGCGTTTACATAAGCGTCATGATGTAAGCGTTCGGTGCATTATCAGCTCAACGGTAAAATCGATTGAAACACTTTCAGTTAATTTGTCAGAGGGTGGCTTACAGTTTCGCGACACATTGCCTGAGTGGATTGCTGGCTATTTTATTGTGGCACTGGTCATTCCCACAGGCAGTGTACAGCTGATGTGTTCTGTGGTCGAAGATCAAAAAGAAAAAAAACGTGTTCAAGTTGTTTCCGAAGACACGGATCCACAGTTCATCGTTTATCGCAACTGGCTGGCAAGCTTAGGCTAAATCTTTGTAATCCCTTCAAGCACACTGCAGTTCATGAATTTCGTGTAAAATACACCTGCATGACTACGCCAAAAAGCACCAATGCTTCTAATTCTTGAATTTAGTCCACCCACTCTGGTAGATACTCGGTTATCGAGCGATAGCTAATTTTAAAAGCTAAATTAATAGCTAAATAATTTAAAAGCTAAATTAATAGCTAAATGATTGAGGAAAAAATGAAAAAAATCGGACTGCTGTGTTTTTTAATAGGATCAACTCTTTGCGCAAGTGAAATAGACCTAATCGCTACAGTACTAGAAAAAAGAACATTGGGTGGCGATGAGTTATCGTTGCGATTAGTGGCCCCAGCTTCTAGTTTGGAACAAAATGAAAATTTAAAAATCGTACAGACTAACTCTCGTATCGTGCGCGAAGTTACACACGTCGTAAATGCATGGATTGCAGCGACTGATTTGGACCGGGTGCGTGCTGTGCGCAAAGCTGCTCAGGATCTAGACCCTGAGTTACGAACAGAATTTGGTCACATCGTTTTCGAGGGCAATTCACCGAGTGCATTTCAAACCCGAACTTTGTTTTTAATACCTAAAAAAAAGATAAAGCTGATGAATCCTGCACAAATCGTTTTCGATGCTGTGACGTCTTATAAGCGATCAGCGAAAAAAGATGACTTCGTCTATGAATATGCAAATGCGCAGAACCTGACCTTTGGTGTAATTACCGAACGCTTGGGTTCCGCAAACTCATGGCTTAAGCCTGAGGCCGCTTTGCCTTTCACGAGTGGAAGTGACTTTGCTTTAAAAAAATGCCGGCAAATTCTAGGCTGGAGATGCACAACAGCTCTTTATCACGCTGAAAGTTACACTTCTGGTTCCGTGGTGAATGGCGCTGGCTCTGAGAGCGCAAATTCGACGAGTTTTATTTTATTTTCGTACACCTACGATTTAATTAAAAATTCGGATCATTCGCAATTCTCAAGATCTCAGGCAAAAAATCAGGTCGATGGAACCACTGCGGTTCTTTTAGTTAAAGAAACTGACAACTGGATATTGGTTTTCGGTACAGACCATCGTTACCGAGCTGAAAAACAGTCGTTTAGTGGTCTTGTGCAGCGAGAATTTGGTGATGATACAGAGCGATTAAAGCAACGTATTGCGACTGATCTAGGGATTTCTGCTGCAGAAATTAAGTAATCACTATTTAGCGCTTGGGTTAATGCTCGGGTTTGGCATAATAAGGGTTCGGGTTGGATATGCGAAATCCAGGCGCATTTGTGACACTAACTGGTGGATCAAATGTAAGAACTTTTGGGCTGTGATGGTGTCGTCTTCATTTTCTTCCACATGAAAATGAAAATTAACTAATACATTTAAACTTGAGTCCCCAAAACCATTAAAAGTTATTGAAATACGTTCTCGCTCGACAGTCACATCTTGCAGCAGCGCCTGCCGCAGGCTTTCGCAAAACTGCTGCAGCTGCAGCGGCGTGGCTGCATAGGTTAAACCAATTGTGTGACGAAAGCGAATCCACCCGTTACGTCGAGTTAAATTATCAATTTTTTCCTTTGCAACAATTTGGTTTGGAATCACCACCAGTGAATTATAATAGGTCCGAATCCGCGTTGAGCGAAAGCCTAACTCTTCAACGAATCCTTCGGTATCACCGACTTTTATACGATCGCCGATTTTGAATGGACTATCTAATAAAATAGTAATGGTCCCAAAAACATTGGCAACAGTGTCCTGCGCAGCAAATGCCAAGGCGATACCACCAATTCCAAGACCAGCCAGCAACGCCGTTACGTTGACGCCAAAATTTTGCAAGGCAATTAAACAGCCGATGATAACTACAAAGACCTTAATTGTTCGGCTAGCAAAATATGCTAACTGATCGTCGATCATGGTCTTTGCACTTTTCCCCCACTCGTGCAGAAGTTCGCCAAAAGCCTCAGCTGCTAAATAACAAATGCGAATTAAATAAAAAGCTAAAATGACTTTGAAAAATAAAGTCAGATATTTTTCTAAATTTAGCGTCAGCCCCAGCGATTCAATCAGCACAGTTCCCAGCAACAGAGTCAGTATCCAGCTAATACTTTTTTCGATTTCTAATCGCAAAAAGAATTGCATGAATGTTTTTTCAGTTTTGTAATTGCGATTTAGTTTCAGTTTACTGATAAGCCATTTTACGCCCAGTTGAAAAAAATAGAGAGTAATAAAAATGCAGGCAATAGCCATCCATTTCCAATTCGGCACCAAAATCGAAGTACTCTCAAAAAGATTTTCCATTGCTATCCCTTTCCGTGGATGTACAAGACGATCGCACCTAAAAGAATGCGATAGTAACCAAAATATTTTAAACCGTACGTGTTCAGTATCGTTATAAAAAATCGAATCGCAATAACCGCAAAAATAAATGAAAATAAAACACCCAGTAACAAGTCAAAAGCCTGAGATGAATCTAAAATTGCACGAATTTTCCAAAGTTTATAAAACGTTGCAGCACTTAAAGTAGGGATTGCTAAGATAAAGGAAAATTCGGCAGCTTTTTCTCGGGTTAGGCCTGCTAACTGCGCTCCGATAATAGTAGCTGCGGACCGTGAGACTCCAGGAATTAATGCTAGGCACTGCAAAAAACCGACAAGCACAGACTGTTTTGCAGACAATTCAGCCCGTTTATTTTTATTAAAGAACGCGTCAACAGCAAGCAAAACTATTCCGCCTGCGATCAAAGCCCAAGCGACGACAAGCGTGCTACCCAATAATATCGTCAGGTAATCTTTTAATAAAAAACCAAGAGTTGCTGCGGGTAGGAATGCCAAAAAAACTTTTTTATAATAATCGAAATTCCATTTCAGTCGGTCTTTGTACAGGACAATAACGGCTAGGATGGCTCCGAACTGGATGATGATTTCAAAAGCCTTCAGGTATTCTGTAGATTCAATTTTCAAAAGTGCTGACGTTAATATGAGATGTCCGGTTGAAGAAATTGGTAAAAATTCGGTAAGGCCTTCAATAATAGATAGGATCAAAATCTGAAAAAATGGCATCGTGGGCTACAGGATTTGTCTAAAAAGGTTGCTACTCAACCTAAGTCTTCGTGCGTAAAATAAATTATTTTGTTTTTATTCATTATTTAATCAGGTTACGATTTTTTTAGTAAAAAAGTTCCAAGTTGGAACTACTCAAAAGCACCAAACGGTTTTTCATGGAGGAAAACTTATGAAACGAGCAGCCCCAGGCATATCAGGTCTCTTAGGAATAGTCGCATCGCTACTGTTAGTAGCATTTTCAGCGACAGCATCGCAGAAACAATACTTAATTAAGTATAAAAACAACTCATCTGTAAACGCTATTGCAGCAATGCAAACAGAAGCTTTCGGCTTGCAGATGAAAGAAATTCATCGCCCAGGACGTTTAATCAACGTTTCAATCGAAAAAAATAACGAAGCAAAAACATTAGCGGCTTTATACGCTGACAAAAATGTTGAATACGTTGTTCCAAATTTTAAAATTTATGCATTTTCAGCCCCAGTGGATACGACTGGCTTGAAAGAGCAGTACGCATTAACTAAAGTTAATGCAGAGCAAGCGTGGGCGCGTGCAGGTAACAAAGGAAGCCGCAAGGTTTTATTAGCAGTTATCGACACCGGTGTTGATTACACGCACCAAAGTTTAGCGGCTAATATGGTTGCAGGTTATGATTTTCGCGATAACGATTCTGATCCCCAAGATTTAACGTCACAGCAAAATCCAGGTCACGGCACACATTGCGCAGGAATTGTCGGAGCGACTGGAGTTGTTGACGGCGGAATTTCCGGCATGAGTCCTGAAGTTTCAATGATGCCTCTTCGCTTTTTGGGCGCTGATGGTTCAGGCGATTTAAATAATGCGATTAAAGCAATTGATTACGCGATTGAGAAAAAAGTATCAGTCATCTCAGCGTCTTGGGGCGCGACTGTTCCTAAAGCAACTGCACAGCCACTGATCGAAGCAATCGAGCGCGCAGAAAAAGCTGGAATTATTTTTGTAACTGCTGCAGCAAACGATGGAAAAAATAACGACAAGACGGATGTTTATCCGGCTAACTCAGGAACTCCGAATATGATGACAGTTGCTGCTTCGGGATCAACCGATGCAAAACCTAGCTGGTCTAATTACGGTAAAGCGAAAGTTTCACTGGCAGCGCCGGGTGAGGCCATTATGTCGACGTTGCCAGGAAATAAATATTCCAATTTATCGGGTACTTCGATGGCGACTCCGTTAGTTGCAGGATTAGTTGCTTTCCTAAAAGCTCAGGATCCAACATTAACGGGCGCTGAAGTCCGCTCTTTAATGCAAACAACTGGCGCAAAAGTGCAAATCGAAACCGCTTGTAATTGCCGAGTAGATGCATTCGCAGCAGTAGATCATTTATTAGCGAAAAAAGTTTGGATGGTGCCAGCAGCTGCAACGATCGAAGAGAAAGCAACTCAGCAAGTCGCTTTAAAAAATGCTTCGGGCGCAGTTAAATTTGAATCATCGAATCCAACAATTGCTACAGTTTCTGAAACAGGTTTAGTTACTGGATTAACCAAAGGTACAGTTACTATTAAGGCTATTGATGCTGCAGGAAATTCTGCAACATCACTAGATTTTAATATTGGAGCAATTGCTTCAAGCCCGGGTGAACCGGGACAGCCAGGTCAGCCAGGAAATCCAGGGGAATGTCCAGTCGGCGATCCAGCTTTATGTCAAATTATCTGTACGATTATGCCAACGGCTCCATGGTGTAACCAGTAATTAGAGGTGTAACCAGTAATTAGAGGTTAGCTTCTAGTTCAAAATAATCTATGTTGGAAGAAGGGCCTCAGGATGAGGCCCTTTGTATTTTAAGTTCTGATAAACGTATTATTTTAGAACAGTATTAAGATTAATTTATAAAACTTTAACAGAATTTTGATCTCGTGATACGCTTGAGATTGAGGTACGTAATCTGATGAATTTAGCTCGGATATTTATACTTATACCTATTCTGGCGATCATCGTGGGCTGCTCGAAAGCTCAAGATGGTAACGCGCCAGGTGCTCCGGCTGTACCTCCGACAACTATTTTAGATGCAGCAGACGCGACTATGAAATATGGCTCTACGATGACCACATCCTCTGGATGGGTCGTCAACGTTGATTTAGCGGATCCGGTTCAAGCAAAAACAACTGCCAGCGGTTGGCAGGTGGAGATTAAATATGAATAGCAGACATCTCACTTCTGTCTTAGGAATTTTGTTTTCATTTTTAACTGCTGAAGCTGCTGAAATAGGAATGCCTATTCAGCTGCGTCTGAAATCACCAGCCGGAGTTTACCCGACAGAGGCCGGCGTCAGTATGAAATTACAAATTTTATCAAACGCTGGCTGTGTTCTGCGTGAAGAATCATTTGCTGCACAATCAGTGACGAATGGTTCTGTATCATTATCATTGGGATCTGGAACCGTGTCGGGTTTCGACCCCGCGTTATCAATTACGCAAGTATTAAGCAACTCGTCAGCAAAAAATGGATTAACCTGCGTCGACGCCTTGGGCACTGTCGTGAGTACCAGCCAAACATACAACCCGGGCCCAAGTGATTCGCGACTTTTACGACTAACGACGACTTTGCTAGGCGAATTAATTCGCGTTGATTTCCCTCTCAAATCAGTTGCGTACGCTGTGCAGGCAGAGGCCGTAGGCGGAAAAGTTGCTGCGGATATCTTAGTTCAAAACAGTGTGACTCAGTTGAATCAGGCTAATTTAGAAACGGTTTTTGCAAGCCCTGCAAATATTTCTAATTTAGTGTCACTCGCGACAACTGGAGCTGCTTCCAGTGCTACGAATTTTTCTGGAGCCCTCGCAGGTGACGTGAGTGGCTCGCAATCCGCTGTGAGCGTCAATAAAATTAGAGGAACTGCTGTTAGTAATTCTGCACCTGCTGTCGGACAAGTTTTGCAATTTGATGGTATGCAGTATGCTCCCGTTTCCTTAACTGGCGGTGCTGTTTCCAGCGTTGCCGGAAAAACCGGAGTCATAGTTCTGGATACAAATGATATCAACGGATTACCTTCAGTAGTCACTGCTGTGGCAGGCGCTACAAATCTGAATACGGCATCAACGCTCATGAAGCGAGATGCATCTGGGAATTCAAGTTTGAATTCATTATCTGCAAATAATGTTTCGACTCAAAATGTTTATCTGTATGAAGCCACAAACACAAACAGCGTGCAGTTAAAAGCACCTGCAGCGTTTGCAAATTACGCCTTAACATTTCCGACTGGATTAGGATCAAACGGCCAGCTGCTGTCGACGGATGCCTCAGGAAATTTAAGTTGGGTTAGCCCAGCAGGTCTCAGCAACACAGGTGTTATACCAGGGCCATACGGATCAGCAGCACAAGTGGGATCGTTTACTGTGGATGCGCAGGGGCGCCTCAGTGCGGCTTCTGCAATTAACATTGCCATCAATCCGTCGCAGATTAATGCAGCGGGTGCCTTGGTGGGCCAAGCTTTGAAATGGAATGGTTCTGCATGGGTAGCGTCACCGGATTCGAACTCGGGCGGAACAGTAACTAATGTGAGTTCTGCAAACGCCTACTTAAGTGTTGCTTCAGGTGCCGCGGCTCCAGTGCTTACTTTAAATGTGGGAACAGTTGCCAATACAGTTGCTGCAGGTAATGATGCACGAATTTCCGGAGCGCTTCAGCAAGCTGCCTTCAACGGGTATGTGGCTTCGGCAGGATGCACCTCGATTGAATCCATGTATTGGAATAGTGTTTCGTCAACATTCGCGTGTCAGGCGATTGGGACAATTCCAAATGCAACAACAGCAGCGAATTTTACTGGGGTTGTGGGCGGCGATGTGAGCGGTACCCAAGCTGCTTTGAGCGTGGATAAAATTAAAGGTATTCCGGTCAATGCGGCTGCACCTGTTGCTGGACAAGCCTTAGTATTTAATGGCACAGAGTGGATCGCAACTACTGGTTTTCCTTCATTCGCACGCTCAACTGCGGATCAAACTTTTTCAGCTATAGCTTTAGCGAATGCAACTTCGCTGTCGTTTGCTGTTGTTGCCGGAAAAGTCTATAAATTTAAATTCAATGTGATGTACACCTCGGCTGCAACAACTACGGGGTTACGGCTGGGATTAACGTATCCTGCAGCGACATCGGCGTCAGCAATTGCAAATTTCACGGCTGGAGCTGATGGAACTGCTGCTCTATTTTCTGGTGTGATTAATGCTTCAGGTGATTCCGTACAATCGACGAACGCAGCTGCAGTTACACCAGCAATTATGTTCAGCACTGTCGAAGGTACCATTATGCCAACCGCTGCTGGAACAGTACAGCTGCAAGCAGCAACAGAATTGTTGGCATCCAACGTCGTTATCAAGGCAGGATCTTTTGTTGAAGTAACCGTGTTGCCATAGAATTTCCATAGAGCACTGCGCGCCTACAAAAAAATAAATTATCTGCTAAGTAATTAACCATAACTCTTAACTACAGTGTCTTTTTGTCTCCAAACAACTTGGCAACCCCTTTGCTTTGTAGGTTCTGCATGAGTGACCTTTTGGGTCACGCAGAAAAAAAACGACTACAAATATCCAAGGGGGATTTCATGAAATCATTAGTAACGCTAGCAACATTAGTTTTAGCTTTATCAGCCGAAGCTCAAATTAGATTAGGTCAGCCATCGTATGGTGGTAACGGTTGTCCTGCTGGATCAGCATCCGTTTCAATTACTGAAGATGGAAAAACGATGTCTGTATTGTTTGACCAGTTCAAAGCGGAAGCTGGCAACACAACAGGCCGTCGCATTGACCGTTCTGCGTGTAATTTGCGCGTACCGATCCAAGTTCCACAAGGCTATTCAGTGGCACTTATCGGAATTGACTACCGTGGCTTTAACGCTGTTCCAGGAAATGGCGCTTACACTGAATTTAACGCTGAGTATTTTTATGCTGGTGCTCGTGGTCCGCGCTTTTCACGTAGATTCCGTGGTCCACAAAATGACGAGTACCTGATTAACAATCAATTAGTTGCTACAAGTTTAGTTTGGTCACCATGTGGTAAAGAAGTGATCTTTGGAATTAACGCCGCTGCAACAGCAATGGCAAATTCTCAGATGCAACAAACTATGATGATCGTGGATTCTGCCGACATCAGCGCTGGGATCTTGTACCAATTTTCTTGGAGACGTTGTCAGTAATTTTTGAAGAGTTTGACTCAAATTCAAAATTAAAAAAAATGGCTTGGTGAAAACCAGGCCTTTTTTTAATTTACGTGAATGTAACAAATACCTGGCTGACTTTTTGCTAAACCTAAAGATAACGACCACGTGGTGTCACTTATCCAAGGGGGGATATATGAAATCAGTTTTACGCCTTTCAGTTTTCGCAGGGATTTTGGGTTTGTCTTTATCAGCAGCGGCACATTTTAATTTGGGTTCGCCAAGCTACGGTGGCAATGGCTGTCCTGCTGGCACTGCAGCAGTTGTTGTGTCAGAGGATCGTCAGACGATGTCAGTATTATTCGATCAATTTAAAGCAGAAGCCGGCAACACAACGGGGCGTCGTATTGACCGCGCGTCGTGTAACTTAAGAATTCCACTGCGTGTAGAAGCGGGTTATTCAGTTGCGCTGATCAAAGTAGATTACCGTGGTTTCAATGCTATGGCTGTCGGTGGAAGTACAACATTTAATGCGGAATATTTTTATGCAGGTTCACGTGGGCCAAAGCACACTCGAAAATTTCGTGGACCCTTAGCTGATGAGTTCACAATCGGAAACCAAGTTGTATCTCAGGTGTGGTCACCGTGCGGAAAAGATGTCATTTTTGGAATTAATGCATCGGCAACTGCAATTGCAGATTCCAGCATGCAGCAAACACTAATGATCGTCGACACAGCGGATCTTACAGCAAAAGATCTTGGGCTCAGATATTTATTTAGTTTCCGTCGCTGCAGCTAATTCTTTTATTAGAAATACATGACGCTCGGCAGTTTCCTCGTACCGAGCGTATCTTCCAGAGGATCCACCATGTCCGGCACCCATATTTACTTTTAAAATAACGGGGTGCTTGGACAGATTGTGATCCCTAATTTTTTGAATCCATTTGGCAGGTTCCCAGTAACTGACTTGTTGATCGTTAATTCCAGTTTGTGAATAAATAGCCGGGTACTTCAGTTTCTGTACGTTATCATAGGGCGAATAACTGCGAATGTAATCATAGGCAGCTTTTTCATTGGGATTTCCCCACTGCAAATATTCCTGAGTCGTCAGCGGAAGAGTTGGATCCAACATTGTCGTTAGCGCATCTACAAATGGAACTGAGGCAATAGCTGCTCGAAAATTTTCAGGCTTTTGGTTTATCACAGCACCGACCAGCAGTCCTCCAGCGCTTCCGCCACCGATACCTAATTGGGTTGATGACGTGTAATTTTCCCGAATTAAATAATCAGCGACATCGATAAAATCAGAGAACGTGTTTTTTTTATTCATCAATTTTCCGTCGTCATACCAGGCTTCGCCTTCAGCGTCGCTTCCGCGAACGTGGGCGCTGACATAAATAAATCCCCGATCTAATAAACTAAATAAAGACTCACTAAAGTCAGAGATGTCGGTGATGCCATAGGAGCCATAGGCATACAAATAGGTGGGCTGCGGTTTACCCTGGCGTAAATCTTTTCTGTAAACCATGTGAATTGGTATTTCTTTTCCATCTCTGGATTTTACGAGCTTCAGTTCTGTTTTGTACAGTTCCGGCTTTAAAGTTGGAGACGCTTTAGTTTTTAAAACACTCAGTTTTTGCTCTTTGGTGCTGTACTCATAAGTCGTCTCCGGAGCTATCGGGGAGCTATAACCTATTAAAAACTTTTGTGGTTCGCCAACAATGCCGAAGCTGCTGGAATAGACTTCGTCTTTGAACGCAATGGTGTGGTCTTTTTTTGCTGTGATATCAAATTGATGGACCTCATCATTTCCCTTTGATCGTGCCGTGTACAAAAGATCATTTTTTAAAATGGCTGAGTGCGTGATTTTAGCCTGAGCCATGGGCGCCACAAGCTCAGACCACTTTGCTATTTCGTCCCCAGGATTTAAAAACTGGTAGATACCAAAATTTTTGTTACGGTGATTACTGCGTGCGATAAATCCTGCATCCCCATGATCGATATCAGTTAAAACTTTAGCCTGAGTTGTATAAAGGGGCTTAAATTCATTTTTTTCCCAGTAGTAATATTTGGTTTGTTCAAACGACGACGAAACAGCAAAATTAAATTTCTCATCCGTTGAAATTCCCGTACTGAGATTAAAAAGCTCGTCGTCTTCAGTAAAGACTTTTTTGGTTTTACCAGATAAATCCGAATGCCAAATAGCATTCGGGCGCCACATATCATTCGGTAGGGCATAGAAAAAGCCTTTGCTGTCTACAGTCCACGATAAATCACCCCAGTACACACCAGAAATTTTGGTTTTTGTAAATTTCTTTGTTGCCAAATTTTGCAATTCAATTTCACATTTGCCGCTACCGTCATAATCAAAACACCACGCGATGAATTTTAAATCTGGACTAAACTGTTTGGCTAAGACCATAAAGAATTTTTTGTCTTTAGCTCTTACATTTTCATTAAATAAAATTTCCTCTTTTTTAGTTTTCAGATTTTTTCGCATATGGATACGGTAGTTTTTGTCTTTGACCATGCGGGAATAATAGTCAAAGGCAGCGTATCTGATGGGTGCAGTGATTTCATCCTCTTCAATCTTTGATCTCATTTCGCTAACTATTTTCTTTTTTAACTTAAGATCGGTCGGTGTAAAATAGGCCTTGAAGTGATTGTTTTCCGCGATTAAGTGTTTTTTTACTTTTGGATTTTTCTTTTCTCGGAGCCAATAGTAATTGTCAACGCGAGTCTCATGGGGTGACGCCAGCTCATGGGGAATTTTTTCGGCGCTGGGTGCTGGAGCTCCATTAGCAACTAGAGGTAGCATTAACAGTCCAACAGAAATTTTTTTCATAAATCCTCATTTTATTAAGTTCTTCTTTAATGTGAAGCGCATCCAAAAGATTTCACAGGCCATGTAAATGACCATGGATACGGTGATACCAAGGCCCTTAAGCAGTGCCCAGGACTCGGTCGACCAATGAAACGCAGCCCACGTTGCTAAGACGGCATGAATTAGAAAAAAAACGGCTAACCTGATGGTCATGCCACTCATCCGATCTTTTAAAAACTGAGGGGCTGTCGGGTTTTGTTTTTCTAACATCATTTGCATAAAAGGCTTTTTTAAAATCCAGGTACTGAAAAGAAAAATAAAAAAACCAAATTCCAGCAGAGCTGGTTGTAACTTGAACCAGTAGCCGTCGCTTGAAATAAGTGAAACACCGCCAAGACCCAATAGTAAGCCGTTTCCGATCCAAGTGATTGTATTTACTTTTTTGTAACGAATTAATTCATAAATTATTTCTGCTGATCCAAATATCATACCCGCAATCAAGCCAGCAAGCGTTCCATATTTGTCTTCAATGACTGTAAATGCAATCACGGGTAGGAGACCGCCAAAAAATAAAGATAAAATAGCAGTTTTTGAATTTGCTTTCGTGCTAGAAGCTAAATTCAACAGGTTCTCCACTGTGTGGTATTATAATTTGGTCCTCTTGCATTGCTAAATTACCCTTTAAATAAACGCGCTGAGGCCAGCCAGTGACTTTCATTCCGTCGTACGGTGTCCATTTGCACTTAGAGGCAATCCATTCATTTTTTATAGTCACTGTTTTTTTCAAATCGACCACTGTCATATCGGCATCATACCCAATTTGAATACGTCCCTTGTTTTTTACGTTCAGAAGTCGGCGCGGATTTTCTGACACCATAGTTACAAAGCGCTCTAAAGAAAAATTTCCACGGTGAACATGATCAAGCATTAATGGAACAAGAGTTTGTACTCCGGGAACACCCGAAGGGGATTGCGGATAGGGTTTTGCTTTTTCTTCTAACGAGTGCGGCGCATGATCAGAGCCAATGATATCAACGATCCCAGTTCGCACGGCATTCCAAAGATGCTCCATGTGGCGCTGATCGCGAATTGGTGGGTTTTGTTGCGCCCGCGTTCCTAATCTTTCATAACACTCCGGCGACGACAAAGTTAAATACTGCGGTAAAATTTCAACAGACGCTGCATCTTTATTATCTTTCAAAAAAGCCATTTCTTCGGACGATGAAACATGTAAAATATGAATCGGTCGCTGGTATTTGCGAGCGTAAAAAACAGCTCGTTTCGTAGAGATAAGTGCGCTTTCTTCGTCCCGCCAAATGGGATGAGCTTTTGGATGAGCCATCTCTACAGCCAAGTGTTTGCGGGCATTCAATCGGGCTTCGTCCTCAGAATGAATAATGACTCGTCTGCGGCCATTTTTTAAAATATTTTCAAGCAATATATCTGAGTCAACCAACAGGGTTCCAAACGAACTACCTAAAAATATTTTAACTCCAGAACAGTGAGGAAGCATTTCAAGTTCAGATAATTTTTCAAAATTATCACTGCTACCACCAATAAAAAAAGCGTAATGGCAGTGGGCTCTATTTTTGGCGCGAGCTAATTTATCATTAAAAGTTTCGACACTGGTCGTTACCGGATTGGTATTTGGCATTTCAAAAATACTGGTGACTCCACCTAGTAGTGCAGCACGTGTTCCGCTTTCTAGATCTTCTTTGTGGGTAAAACCGGGCTCGCGAAAATGAACTTGCGAATCGATGACTCCAGGTAAAACGGTTAATCCACGCAAATCAACCGTCTGCTTACCCTGCAGTTTAGTATTGGAAATTGCGGCAAATTTGCCATTTAGAATTCCTAAATTTGTTTCGCTGGTAACGACTGCATTTTTGTTCTCATCAAAAGTAAGGACACTGGCATTGTTCAGGACAAGATCATTCATTTCCATAGGAAAACTGTACTGGCTTTCTAGCTTTAAGTCTAGCTTGCCGTAACTGTCTAGCTTGCCAGTAGGAAGCTAAACTTGAGACACTAAGTGACGATGGAAAAAGTTCTTTATTTCGTGTCCAATTACAATGCGCAAATTATTCAAGTTGGATTTGCAATTGTATTTATATTAATCATTGCCTACGTTTATCGCTCCTTTTTCATGTCAGGTGGAATTGGCGGGGACTCTGTCGACATGGCGCATTCTCCGGTAATTGAGCAAAAATTAAATCAGATTTTAGAAATACAGAAATTAAGAGTGCCTGCAAGTGGTTCGCATGCTGGAACTGCAGGGGATTCTGGTGACGCACAAGCCTCGCATACCGAAGAAGAAATCGATAAATTAAAAGCCGAGATCTATAACTTACGCCAACAACTCACGGATGCGCAAAAAAATATTTCTGCTAGCGCAACCGGTTCCGCAAAAGAAATTGATTCCAACGCCAACGCCAGTGACACAGCTGCCGCCGCCGCTGCAGCCAGCAGCGCTGAGTATGTGCAGGCTGCGGAAGAAATGGTTGTGAAAGTGAAACAACTTGAATCTCGCTTGGCCGAATATGAAATTATAGCGGACGACATTGCCGAGCTCAGTCAACTGCGTGCTGAAAATGCGAAAATGAAAGAGCAGCTCAGTCGAACGGATGCACCAGCAACAGAATCAAAAATATTAGAATCAATACCATCCGAACCCGTTGAAGCTGAAACAATAGAGGCTGCCAAAGAAGTCATGGCCAGCCCCGCAGTTACTGGCAGCCTTAGCGGTCAAGCCGCAATCGATGCACTATTCGCATCGGTCACAGCTGAAATTGCTTCAGAGCCCAAAAAAAAGGAAGACCAATGAAGATAGGTATAGTGACCGCATTACTTTGCAGTTCTTTTTTAGCTCATGCTGCGATTCCAAAACTAGAGGAAAAAGATTTTAACAGCCTAATAGAGACTGCTGCTAATCAGCAGTTATCAATGAATGAACGCTGGCAGTCATTAGTTCGTGCCGGTCAAATAGTTCAACCCCAGCAAATTGCCAAAATTCAACAGTTTGCGAAAAGCAACGAGTGGTTTATGCGAAATGCGTCTCTTATCGCCTTAGAAGCTGTGAATTCATCGTACGCAAATGACCAGGCAAAACAGTTATTACAGGATAAAGCATTGGTCGTTCGTTCGGCTGCCGTTAAAATGTTAGCTAAAAAAAATTCTTTAGAGAATCGGCAACTACTAGCGGCTGAGCTGGCTAAGCCCTATAATTTTAGTCGGCAAAAAAGTTTATGGATCCGTGCGCAGATTATGGAACAGATAGCAAACACGGCGACTGCGGATGATCGGCACCTGTTAGCACGCTACCTTTTTGATAGCGATACGAACGTAGCTGCGGTCTCTGCGAAGGCTCTAGAAAAAATAAGTTCTGTTCAATTCACTGGTGCCGACCAGGTTAAGAAATGGCAAGCGTACGTCAAAAAAAATAATTGGCTGTAGCCCTCTCATTTTTAGCTAAATTCTGACGTGTGTGACTGACGATTATGACAGCAACTTTTTATAATGACGTTTTTCCAGCTTCGCTGGCTTTTTTTAACGCCTGATCAATAATAATTTCTCGCTCGATCCGGTAAAATAAAGCTAGCTCTTCTAAGCCATCGCTAGAAAAAATTTGTTTTTCTGAAATGAAATCACGAAAGACTTCAAGTTGTTTATCAATGGTCACCCGAGTTGAATCCCGCCCATCAATTCGCCCTCGTGCAAAAGTAAATACTAATTTATAGCGGGCACTTTTATGATCGGGTTTTGTTTTATTAGGCGAGATCCAGCCATCAACTGCTTTGACGTAATCTGTTTCAATCACACCGAAATCCTGATTTTCTGATGCGATTGTGTATTTGATCGACAGATGAGCTGCTTTCCATACTAAATCATAAGGCGCAAAAAAAATTTTTTGCTTCGAAGCTTTTTGAATGATCTTATCTGCAGAGTCTCCCTGTTTTTCAAACAGGCTGCAGGCAGAAATAAAAAGCAAACTGGCAATAAGTAGAAAACTAGAAATCTGTTGAGGCATGAGTCACATGGGTCGCAGCTTCAATTAAATTATCATCGAGTTTTGCACCATCATGAGTTGTGCTGCCAATAAAATTAATTTCAACACGACGAAGTGGTGCTGCTGGTCCAGCAAGTGGCCAGTTCGGCAGCTGGATACTTTGCTCCCAACCAAGTCCAATAATTTCCCAGCGACGGTTTACTTGCGTTGTTGTTTCACCTCCGAGAGTCACTGGGACTAGATCCGACAGTGATGCTGAAGTAGCTAATGAAAAAACTCCAGCTAAGTTTGGAGCTGCAGGTAGGCGGATATTCATTCCCGCAGTTTCTGAAACAATTGGACTGGCAATTAATGGCAAAAACTGCGGCTTCACGGCCTCGTTATGCAATGACAATGCGGCGCTAATTCTGTTTTCTTTAGCGGCTGCAGTAGCTGCTGGATCAACCTCAGACTGGCGCTTTAAGATATTTACAATGTACGTTTTTTTATTCGGTAAGCTGGATAGTTGCAGAAAATTTTCACCAGTAAATTTTTTAATATCGGTCGGAGCTAACGTGCCAGCAACATCACTGACTGCCACAACCATCTGCACTTCGTCGCTGGCAATCGTTGCGGATTGCGTTCGGATTTTAGACGAAAAGGAAAGTTCGTTGCCAGGAATATCTAGTGTTGTAACAGGACTTGTTAAGGTGATGTCGCGAAGACCACCGCCCTGAATTGAAAAATTATTGATTAAGTCATAGAAAGGGCGGCCAGCGCGCATTTCATCAATTGTTTTTTTAAATGGAAATTGTCCGCGCACAGCAAAAAATCGTTTCGTGCCCAGGGTCGGTGCAGTTAAACGATAAATGGGTTTTGCGATAGTGACCGGAATAATATAACTTTCTTTTTGTGACGGTAATGAAACGTTGCCAGGAATTTTTGCTTTCTGTCCAACGACAGTAATCGTGTCTGAGTAGGGGCTGATAACTGCGTTTAAATCAAAATTTAATAGATCACTACGTGTCATCGCTGGAATAACTAAAGCAAAATCTAACATTTTGTCGCCGTTCGCCACAGGTAGACCTGTCACCTGTCCTTTTATTTCAGGACGATTGGTGTTAGCGCGAGGAATTAATTTGAGCGTGATATCACCCGGTTTTTGATTCAGCACAGTTTGGCGGACAAATCCCGCCGCATCAACGGTAACGTGAGCCTCAGTGGTCCAATCGATAGGAATTTTTGCCACTCCAGATTTATCTGTGTTTAAAAAATTTCCTTTAAATGGAGACCCTTGTGCAGTGCCAATTAAAACCTGTGCGTTTTCAATGGGTTCACTCAGGGAATTTAAAATTTTAATCTGTGCATTGGCTTCAGCTTGTTCGCTCCAAAGAAAGCGAGCGATCTCAGATTTAGGAGTGTCAGATTTTTTTGAACACCCAAAAACAAGCACTGTAATGACAGTAAAAAGCGACAAATTAAAGGCTTTACGAATCGACTTCATAGACCATCCTTTGTAAAGAATCTTAGGTCTATTGCATCGATTCTATAGGGATTGGTCAACAACGTATTACCGTAGCAAAAGCGTTAAAAATCAGCGTAAACAGTCAAGGTGCGGCGATTGTATCCGGTTAACAAATTAGTCACTGTTGTTTGATCTTTTCGAGCCGTGTATTTGTTAAGACTTGCTTGATAAATGATTAATTTTTCGTTAACGCGCTCTACAATGGCGAGATGACCCATATACCCTGTTCGACTCCACTGCATAATGAAAGGCGTTCGTTCAGGAAATGACCACAGGTGGCGTTTTAGCCGCTCGTGCTCTGAGCCCTTGCCATCATTAACAAAATTGACGGAGCTTCCCGGGCGCAATTTTTTTTTCGCGTAAATGTCAAAATCATTCGCTAAATAATTTCCTTGAGGATACCCAGAGTATTGAAGAACTCGTTGTAAAAATAAATTGCACGGAGTACCAATTTTTTTACCCTCCGTGAGCATGATAAATTCGGCGCTTTGAATGAATCGTGAGGCCGTTTGCAGTCGTCTGACGGGGGCCTTGTCTTGAACTATCTCAGGCTGGCCTTTTTTTGCGCTTGGATCTACAGCTGGTTCTGCTGGTTGTGGAATTTGGGGACCGGGTAGGTCCAATGGGCTTTCGAAGGTTTCGGGAATTGTCTGCGTGTTTTTATTGGCCTGCGCAGTATTCACGGTGCTCACGGTGCTTTCGTGAGGCTGGCACCCACTGAGTAAAAAACCTAATAAAATGAGCGCTGCTATCTTCGTCTCCACAGGCCAGTAGTACCATAGGATATTATTATGGAGAGGCCAAAAATTATTGCTTGGAAAAAGTTCCTCAACTGTACTACTTTTTGTCACTGAGAATAGGGGAAAGCAACTATGAGTTACAACGTATTAGTTCTCATCCTGGTGGCAAACGTGTTCTAAAACCACTAAATTACAGGATGACCTTTTGATTGAGCTCATTCCAACGCGAAAAGTAATTTTCGAGTTTGGTTTCAGACACAGAAATTTGCGTTGTTAATTCATTGAGCCGAGCATAATTCGATTGAGTTTTTGGGTCTACGAGCTCCTGCTGCAGTGACGCTAACTTTTCTTCTTCTTCGGCGATATTTTTTTCCATGCTATCGAGTTCAAATTTTTCTTTATTCGACAGCTTAGTCTTCGGAATATTTTTGCTGGAGCCATCTGCTTTGGGAGCTTGCTTCAAATTTAGTTTGTCATTTATTTTTTTAGTTTGATGCCATTCTTCCCATTGAAATGTGTCGGCAAATTTTTGAATATGGCCATCGGCATCACCAAAGGCCCATATAACATTGCAATTCTGGTCCATGAAAAAGCGATCATGGCTTACAATAATAATGGCACCACGAAACTCCTGCAGACATTCCGTAAGCGCATCTAAAGTTTCTACATCTAAATCATTTGTGGGCTCGTCCAGTATTAAAACATGAGATGACTGCAGCATCAGTTTTGCTAAAATCAGTCGGCTTTGCTCGCCACCCGATAGTTGTGCGACTGGCATGTCGAACTGCTCCGAGCGAAAATAGAAACGGCTTAAATAAGATTTAGCGTAAACCGGATTTCCATGCAGATGCACATAGTCGCCTTCGGGGCAGATTGTTTTCATGACTGAAACTTCAGGTTTTAAACTGTCTTTACCTTGTTCAAAATAACAGACTTCAATATCTTCATTTAAAAAAGCAATCCCAGAGTCCACTGCAACTTTGCCTATTAACGCTTTTAGTAACGTTGATTTGCCGCAGCCATTTGTCCCAATTAATCCGTAACGATGCCCCGGACTAATCATGGCTGTAAAATTTTGGAACAAGATGCGATTGCCATAGGATTTCTTGATATTTTCAGCAGCAATTAATTTTTTTGGAGAACTATCCGTGCGGCCAAAATCTAAACTTATTTTATTTTGCCTGTTTTTATTTTCAAGACCCGAGACCTCTTCGATAATATCATGGGCGCGTTCGATGCGGGCTTTTTGCTTTGTCAGACGGGCCTGCGGTCCGCGCGACAGCCAATCTTTTTCTACCAGCATGGTGTTGCGCCTTTTTTCTTCAAGACGCTTTTGTCCTTGCAGTAATTGCATTTTACTTTCGATATGATCAGCATAGGTGCCATTGGTGCGTAGCAAGCCATTGGGAAGACGGGGATCTAGGTCAAATATAACTTTTGAAGTGTTTTGCAAAAAGCGCCGGTCGTGTGTTACTGTTAGAAATGAAATTTGCTTTTCTTTATTTATATAATCTTCAAGCCAAAGAATGCTTTCTAAATCCAAATGGTTGGTTGGCTCGTCCAGTAATAATAGATTCGGTCGTTTCATTAATTCGCGGGCCAGAGCTAATTTTTTTTGCCAGCCACCCGAAAGCTCGTTGGCTGGTTTATGTTCAGCATCGGGAAACTGATCTAATTCAAAGCGAGCGATAAGCTCGTAGGCTAATGCAATATTTTCTGAATCATAAGGATCTTCGCAAACTGAAAGCAAGGCTAAATAAATTGTTTCATCCACATCAAACGTAGGCTTTTGTTTTAAATAACCCAGGCGCAAGTGATTCGCGAAAGAAATTTTACCACTGTCAGATTTTTGTTCTTTCGCAATTAATGATAAAAGCGTCGATTTTCCAGCTCCATTTGGTCCTATAAGCCCAATATGATCGCCTTCGTCAGCGGCAAAAGATATATTTTGAAAAAGGGTTTTGGTTGCATAACTTTTGGTTAGCAAGTGTGCCGAAACAAGTGTTGCCATAGGGCCCTAGTATTGTCGCCCAGACCAAAGTCGTCAAGGGAGTCTCATTCAGAAGCGGTTTTTAAAAGGCTTTGGTTTAGCTAAGCTAAATCAAACAAAAGTTTGTGCTTTTTTTCTACAGACACGGACGGGGACAACCGAAGTATTTGTATGCAATCAGAAGTGTCCATGCTGGCAGTGAATTCGCTTATTGAAGCGCTCTGCAAAGCTCAATCAATATCGAACGAGCAGCTGCAGGAAAATATGCCTGCAAAATGCCGCAGTTTATTTGCACCTAATGAGTGCGTTGATTGCCAAATATTTCTCGAGTTCATGGATTGGGCTGATGGATTCTACCAGACTGACTGGAAAAAAGTGGGTGCTGAGTTCAGCGACTCAGTATATACACCGCGAACAAAAAAACTACTGCAGCAGTGCACGACTATCAAATTTGCATATTGGCTAGTCGCAAATTACTTAGAAAAATCGAGCTTCCATATTTTAAAACAACTTAAATTTGAAACTGGATCGGATTCAATGCTTCAGTATTCTATCGAACTCAAGCAAGGATTTTCACCAAATAAGCCATTTTTCTTGTTCATTGCTGGAGTCTTAGAATCAGTGCCACAAAAACTTTTTTCGGTTGCGCCGGCGGCAGTGCATGTTAGCTATTCCAAAAACGGCGTCGATTATGTTATCGCAATTCCGGAAAATATAACAGTTTGGAAATGGATCAATCTTCGATTTCGCGCTTTATTTTCATTTCAGAGCCTGTTGCAAGAGCTCGTTTCACGCCAAGAAGAAATCAATGAAAAAAATCAATTATTAATATCTAAAAACAGCGAGTTCCAGTCCATGATAGAAAATTCTCCTGATGGTGTTCTGGTTGTTCAGTATGATATCATTAGGTACGTCAACCCGCGCATGTTGCAATACCTAAAATATGAATCGAGCGCAGAGCTAATTGGAAAAAGCATTTTTGATAAAATCATTCCTCCGGAAACCTTAGACTACGCCAAACGCCGAATCGCAGAGCTAAACCAAGAGCAAAAAACAATCAGCCCACTCATGGATTTCGAGACCCAAACAAAAATTCCGGGCGAGCGGTTTTTAGCTGAGACAAATGCTGTTCCAGTTACTTTTAATGGAGTTCGCTGTTTGGCAGTTACTTTTCGGGATTTATCGGATCGAAAAAAACTGCAAGCTCATTTAATGACGACAGACCGCATGGTAGCCCTGGGGCAGCTTGCTGCCGGAGTAGGTCACGAAATAAATAATCCACTTTGCTATGTGATGAGAAGATGGCTTAAGTTAAAACAATAGAGAAGAAAAAGTAAGGTCTGTCAAAGAATAAATGGAAGGTTGTAAAAGGGAGGACACATAAAAAATAAGGTCTGAATACATTAA
>JAYUTU010000081.1:0-6539 GCA_043754975.1 Bdellovibrionales bacterium
GAACGCCTTTGGCAGCATCAGAAAAGTGCACTCCATGAAAAGAATCCATTAGACTGACCAAAGTTTCATCTATTCTTATTTCGATGAGCTGTCCAAAAATTTGATCACAGCCTTGGTCTATATAAACCGGAAAACCAATAGGTAGGCGGTAAACAGAGCCTTCTATTGAAGCAGTTTCGTAGGAAACGATAAAGTTTTTAAGCTTATCAAAGTTTAACATGCCCTCAGTCCAAGAACCTATGGCAAAAAACCGCATTGTCGTCATGAATCCCCCTCAGAACCATAATGAAATTAAGTTTTAAATTCGAAAATTGGCCTGTTCTAACAAAGCTTTTGTAAATGCGCAAATTTTTAAGATTGCGTTAGCGTGACAAACTTTGACCTCGACAAATATTTCGCTAAACTAAATCCAAAAGTAAAGCATATCTGAGAATCCACTTGACGATACTTTTAAATACTGGAGACACAATGGAATCGGAAATCAAAAATTTTGCTCACCACATGTGGTACCGCGACGACGAAGACGGAATTATTACAATCGGAATTAATGATGAGGGTCTGGCAGACATTACCGAAATTACTTCTGTTGATCTTCCACCAGAAAATGAATCTGTTTCCGAAGATGTCGCGATCGGAACCATTGAAACAGATGATGGACCACTTGATATTTATTCTCCAGTCGCGGGTAAAGTTGTAGAAATTAATTCTCAGCTAATTGATGATCCCTCACTTATCCAAGAAGACCCGTACGAAGAGGGTTGGCTTTTACGTATTGAAGCTTCCGAAGAAATCGATGACGAAGAGGAAGACGACGAAGACGATCTGGATGAAGACGATGAAGAAGAGGACGAAGAGGAAGAGGAGTAATTATCCTTTATTTTATAACGTGCTCTGTGATCTGGGGACTCACCTGGATAGCCATCAAGTTTCAGCTAGGTGCTGTTGATTCAAATGTTGCCGTATTTTACCGTTTTGCAGCAGCTAGCTTAATTCTATTTATTTTAGCTTACATAAAAAAAAATTCTCTGCACTACTCTCGAAATGATCATTTACGATTTTTAGGCCAAGGGTTTTTTATGTTTTGTCTCAATTTTTTACTGACCTACTGGGCATCATCTATGGCGCCCTCGGCAATTATAGCTTTAGCATTTACCTCACTAATTTATTTCAACATGTTTTTTGCTCGTCTGTTCCTAAGAATTCCATTCGAACGAAAAGTTATTTTTGGTGCCCTAGTTAGTTTTGCTGGCATGGGGCTTATCTCGTACAATGAACTGTTGCAAATCCAGCTGCATCCAGGTTACTTGGCTGGATTTCTAATCAGTCTTTTTGCCACCGTGTCGGCATCCCTGGGAAATATTATATCTGCCCGTTCTCGGCAGCTGCAGGTCCCGATCATTGCAAACAATGCGTGGGGTATGTTCTACGGCTGTCTTTTTTCATTAGCTTATTGCGTGATTCAGCAAAGTTCTTTTCACATTGTTGCTAATTTAAATTTTATTCTTTCCTTTGCTTATCTTGTTCTATTTGGAACCATTATTTCATTTGGTGCCTATTTAAAGTTAATAGATCTAGTGGGTCCTGCCAAAGCCGCTTTCACTAGCGTTGTTTCACCCGTGATAGCTATTTTCATTTCGATCCTTGTTGAAAAGATGGATTTTAATTCCTTAATGATTTGGGGAGTCGTCTTTTGTCTTATTGGGAATGTTATAGCGCTGGCACCCAAAACCTGGTTACTAGGAAAGTTTCGCAATGCTTATTAGACCGTTTCAGTCTACTGATGTCGAACGGGTAAAAGAGTTCACTGACTCTGAAATTGGCGATGGATATTACTCATTAGATGAGCTTAAGAAAAACCAATCGCGCTCGATGGCCTCAGACGGCAGCGTCAGTTCTTTTTTGCTTCTCGATGAAAAAACTGATCTGGTGAAAGGGTTACGCTTAGCATTTCCACCAGGCAACTGGGACCACGGGAAAGGCAGCAAACAGCGCGCAGATCTTTGGCCATTCCCCGTCGAACAATCAGCTTACTTTCAAAGTCTGTTTTTGGCGAAGGATCTGCAAGGCCAGGGGTGGGGGCCAAAGCTTTCCGAAATGTCGCTGCATGTTTTTAAAAATTTGGGTGCCCAAGGGGTTGCTACTCACTCGTGGAAAGAATCTCCGAACAATTCCTCAGTCAGGTATTTAGAAAAAGTTGGTTTTAAAAAAATTATCGAACATCCACTGTATTGGTTTGATGTTGATTACGTTTGCACGCGCGATGGCAAGCCTTGCCGCTGCACTGCTGTCGAGATGTACTTAACTTTATGACAACTTCATTTTGGCAACTGACTTCGCTAGATATCCAAACCAAAGATTTAGCCTCAGAAAACACGTATGATATTGCGGTAGTAGGTGCTGGCATTGCTGGGCTGTCCATGGCGTACTGGCTTGAAAAATTAAATCCAGGTCTAAAAATTGTAATAATTGATAAGGGCGCCATGGGCATTGGGGCCTCCGGTCGTAATGCCGGATTCATGACGTGTGGGTCCGCAGAGCATTTCAATAAACTGCACCAGCAGTTTGGTTTAGAGAAAGCTATAGAAATCTGGCAATTTTCAGAGCAGAATCGTGAACAATTACTGACTGAAATTATTCAAAATGACACTTCCGATGTAGATTATGAATCAACGGGTGCGTGCACGGTTGCTGCTAACCCTGCGGACTGGGATCGCTATCAGGCATTGGCAGCCACAATGACAGCAGCAAATATAGATGTTGAAATTATTGACGGCAAATATTTGACTGAAAACTATGGAGTCCAAAATGCTGTTGGTGGAATTGAATACAAGCATGACGGGCTCATTCATCCCATTAAATTATTAAATAAAATCAAATCAAAATTAAGAAGCACCCAGTTTTTGTTCAACAGCGAAGTGTTGGGCTACAGCACAAAAGGGTCTGGTTGGGAACTGCAGCTCTCTAAAAATAAAATTAACGCTCACAAAGTCGCACTTTGCCTGAACGGGTATGCCGACACTCTAATTCCAGAGCTTAGCAGTTTGATACGTCCGCAGCGCGGGCAAATTATAGTCACTGAAAAACTAAACCCCTTTATCAAAGGGCCCTGCTACCTGACAAAACATCTGTGCTATTTTCGCCAGCTTCCAGAGGGCGAAATTTTAATTGGTGGTTTTCGGAACGCTGATTTAGCTGCAGAAAATACAAATCAGGATGAAACATCTGAAAAAATTCAGCAGGCTTTAACAGATTTTGCGCAGTCTTATTTTAAAGAGACAAAATCTATCAAAATAAAGCACCGCTGGAGCGGCATCATGGGCTTTACTCCAGATGGACAAATGACCTTGGGTGAAATTCCCAGAAAAAAGAATTTATATGCAATGGCGGGATGTTCTGGACATGGCATGGGGCTTAGCTTTCACGCAGCAAAAGTTTTAGCTCGCGCGATGAGTGGCGGAGCAATACCTGGCCATCTACACGTCAACCGATTTTTGAAATAAAATGGTAATTTCGCCGCTCGGTTCGGCCTCAGTTCCATTTATTTCAAAACCATTTTTAAGATTTAAATTAATCATTTTTCTGAATTTGTTTTTCGATTTTGTAATGATCTTTTTGAAACCATTTTCTCTGACCCAGTGATGTTGTCTGGTCATAAGCGCAGACGCAATTCCTAATCCGTGGTACTGAGTGGCGACTCCCCCCAGCCACGAATTAAAAATTGTCGGGTCCATTTTAAATCCTAACTTGAAGCCCACAGGTTTTTCACCATCAGAGGCAAGAATTAAATACACATCCTTTTGCTCTTTTAATTTTTGATTGAGTTTCACTTCGTCAAAATCAGAAATGCAGCTTTTTCCAATACTTAAAATGGCTTTTATTTCTGCAGGCCCGATATTCAGATGTTCTTTGTAATCAAAAAATACAGGTTCAAAGCGAAATATTTCATTGCCATCTTTATTTATTTTTTCAAAAAACATTTCCTTGGGACGAATCCAAACTCGACCTTGTGCATTTTCATACAGCGCTTCATACAGTACAAAATCTTCCAGAGTCTCTGAGTGGCGGGCGGTGCCCAGATACTTATAGGGCTTATTTTTATAATGCCGGTAAAATCGTGTTTTGCTCATAGCCAACTATAACTGAGGGCTGCACTGGATATCAATACGAGATGATCTGACCTATGGCCAGATAGGGTTTTATGACTTCATTCTTCAGAACGCTTTTACTAAACTAAAGGGATGCGTTTGTTTTATGCCCTTTTTTTGTATTTCAGTTTGCTGCCACCGATTGCGGGTGCGTTTACGTCTTACCCCGTTTACTTAGATAATATCGAAGACGACGACCAACCCATCTCTGTTTTTAAAACACCGGGCCAGAACTGGAAGCATTGTAAACGCGAAATAGACAAAGTTACAAAAAAAGAAAAATGTGTCGATGCCGTGGGTTGGCCAGATCGTGACAGCACTCTTCGCGTGGTAGGCCCTTCGAAGAAATTTAAATCTCGAGATCCCTTAACCGACGAGCTCATCCTTGAGGAGTACTCTGAAATAGAATTCAACTACCGCCGAAAAGGAGCCGACGGAAAAATGTATTCTCAAAAAGGAATCGGATATATTGAATCATTTTATCTTTCAAAGAAACCGACATCAGGTTTTTACAGTGCGAAGAATAGCAAAAAAGAGGATTGTCCACCGGGAAAAAATAGCCAAAGCCAATTGAAAGATATTGAAACAAAATTCAAAGACCTAACCAAATCAGTAGAAAATTTAAGTATAGCACAAAAAGCTGATGCCTTGTCGGCTCGTGTTGGTTTTTGCCCGCTTAAGCCACCAACGCAGTTTCCAAGTGATTTACCTCAGGGAAGTGTGTATGATGCCCTAATAGTTCCACAACTGATGAGCGAGAAACCACCAGCAATTCGGGATGAAGCCGGCCAGCCTATCACAAAAAAAGATGTCGTTGCGATTGATGCCTTAGCACGAACTATGTACGGAGAAATGGCTCGCTGCTACCGCAAAGGCCTTCAGTACCCAATGGCAGTGGCGCGAATCGCAGTGAACCGAGCAGAGACAAAAAGACGGCACCAAGAATTTATCAAACCTCCACAAAAAGATGATAAGCCTGATTTAGCAAAAGTGACTACATCGGCATCACAGTTTTCGATGTGGAGAAAAACCAAAGGCTTACCAGGAAGCAAAAAGCCAAACGAACCGCTGCACCAAGCGCTGTGTCCACCGATCCAAAAGAACAAGCCTTTTTGGAAATCTCAACAGGCCCCTGCCATGGAGTCTGACATTTGGAAAAACACCGTGCGTATCGCAACCGAGGCTGTTTTGCACCCCATACAATTTAAAAAGCGAACCGCACAAATTGATGGCTTTTTCTATACGTCAGATTTAGCCCATCTAAAAACCAGCGAAAAGGTAAAACCATTTTTTAGAAAAATGAACCGGGAATACCCATCTATCGAGGGAAAAGAATTAAGCGACGGAAAATGCGTCGAGGTCTGGAAAGAATAGCATAAAATCCGCACTGATTTAGGAACGGTTTAAACGCAGATCGGCGCATGTTAAGAATGACTTTTTTAAAAAATATACTTATCGTCTGCCCATGGATTATAACTTATTGGCTACGTTTGCATTATTAGTGGGCTTGGAACTGGTTCTGGGCATCGATAACATATTATTAATTTCCATCGTTACGGACCGAGTTGAACAGCAGTACAGAAACAAAGTTCGAGTCATCGGATTGGGATTGGCTCTGGCAGCACGGTTGTTGCTTTTGTTGGGAGCAAGTTATTTAGTCCAACTCAGCCAACCTGTTCTGGGAAGCTTAAGCTACAAAAGTTTAGTTCTTATTTTGGGAGGCGCGTTCTTACTTTATAAAGCTGTAAAGGAAATTCATCACGTTGTTGAAACAAAGGATGATGAACACAGTTTGAAAAAAGCTTCGATGACATTTGCCTCTGCAGTGACGCAGATTTTAATATTAGACATCGTCTTTTCTATCGACTCCGTTATCACTGCTGTTGGCCTGACAGAAAATTTGATGGTGATTTATACATCGGTTATTGTGTCTTTTGTCTTAGTTTTAATATTCTCGGGAAAAATTGCTGCTTTCGTACAAAAACACACAACACTGAAAATTTTGGCTTTATCTTTTCTAATTACGATTGGTGTTACTTTGGTAATCGAAGGTCTTGGCGGCCACGTTCCGAAAGCATATATTTACATGCCGATGGCATTTGCCTTAGCAGTCGAACTGCTGCAAATGCGTTTCATGGCAAATCAAAATAAGAAAAAATAGACGCAGTTTTAAATAACTCAAAGTGAAGTTTCCTTGACGATTTTTTTTGGGCGTTAGATAAACGAGTCATGAAAAAATTCGTCATCTTGCTTTTCCTGTTTTCTACCCAAGGCTTTTCACAAACTACTGTACCCACACCCGTTTCCGCAGCTCGTCCAGCGTGGCAGGACTGGCAAGAAACCTTAAGGCACAAAGTAGGTTTTAAATTTGGTAACGTCCTAGCTCGATCAGAA
>JAYUTU010000082.1:0-14991 GCA_043754975.1 Bdellovibrionales bacterium
GTGACGATAAACAAAATACGGCCTCCGGACTGAATATGCTGTGCAAAGAGGGAATTCGTTTCACTCACGCGTACACGACTTCAACTCAACCCGCAGCTGCTTTAGGCTCGCTACTGACCGGGTTGTATCCAGTTCAGCACAAATTGCATCGTAGCTTTGATCGCTTAGGGCTAGATATTAAAACACTGCCAGAGCAGGCAAATAAATTAGGATACCGCACTTATTTTTTTGGTGGCAGTCCCTCCGTGCTTCGAAAGACACGTTTGCATAATGGATTTGATGTATTTGATGATTCCAGTTTTCTCGAGAGAAAAACCTACTTCGTCGATTTTAAATTTCAATCTGAAAAACTTCTTAAAACGATGAGTGATGATAAAACCCAGAGTTTTTCAATTATTCACAATTCGGAACTTGAATCATTGAACGAAGGAGAAACTGAAATATCCAGCTTTGAAAAACTCGATGAAAAATTATTTAATTTTTTCTCGTCACTGAAAAGTAAGGATCTCTGGGACCAGAACTACGTCATCGTTGTTGGTTTACAAGGAGAATCCGATTTTAGCCGACCGGCAGAAACTGCTTTTTCAAACTTGAATTCAGAAAATACGATGGTAACTCTTTTAATAAAACCGCCGCGGAATAAAGGCGATGAAGGTGTTTCCTGGAAAGTCGATTTGCCCGTTAGCCTTGCAGATCTTGGTTTCAGCCTTTTTAAAACATTTTCTAAAACGACAGAAACTAACAAAAACCTTCTTGAAGAAAATTTTCCCATTTATGATGTTTCAGACACGTGGTTAAAGCAAAGTAAGACGTTGGTTTTACCTGCGCGAAGATTATTGATTGAGTCAACCGACACGTGGAATTTAAAATTATATACCCGTTTTTCAATTCTTTTTAAGAATTTAGTGTTGATTGAAAATGAAAAAATTCAAGTTTTCAACACGCTCACAGATGGTTTAGAATCTATTGATATATCAGTGCGGCAAAAGGAGTTTATAGCAGAGAACTTAGTCCTTTTAGAAAAGCTGCGTGCTGATTTTGAATTGGGAATATGGGCTGGGTTTCAGTCTGAGTGGAATTCGTGGGTATTAGCCAACCGAGATTACTGGTCAAAACCAAACTCAAGAATAACTTTTTTTAAAAATGAACTCAATCGACTGAATCAGAAAAATCAAACTCAGCCCTTATCTGCACTGTTACTAAAATACTTGCTTGCAGTTAGAAAAACAGGCGAACTGAAAAATATTACAGTCGGACCACTCCCACTTAAAGCAAATGCCCCCTATGAAATGCAAAAAGACTGGTTTTATGAAAATGCGAAATTAAATTCACTCAATTTGGCGCTTGAAAACATATGGGGTATTTGGGAACCCCGAAAAGAATGGGTTTACTCTGATTTGATTTTAGAAAACCAGTAGGCACCGTCTGGCTTCGAAGCCTCAATGCTCCATCCTGAAAATTTTTCGTCCTGTTTAAATTCGATCAAATTGCAGTGAGTCGACGAAACAACAAGAATACTTTCTGCGGAATCAGGATCTACTGCACTAACAGCAACCGAACCACAGCGTAGGTCAAAATCTTTTTCTACCCCAAGAAGCTCAACCGGTAACAGCACATGTTTATCTCGATCTGTTCCGGCACTTGATAACAACTGTGCACCTCGGTGTGTCAGCTGAGATACATCAAATCGACCTACTGTGGCCCACGCAATCTCATTTTTTACTCGCATAAAAATAGCGACTTCAAAACCAACTGACAGGGAATTTTTATTTTCTATTTTATAAAAATAGTCGTGTGCAAGCAAAAGCGAAATACGAATTTTATTTGCCAGACTCGTCAAATTTTCGACATAGTCGAAAGGAGATGTAATCTCAATATCGGCCTGTGCTGTTGATAGAAAATGCATCACTTCTTCGATAAATTTCTGATCGTAATCTTGCGATCCCCACGAACGCAAATAAACAAGCAGTTTGCCGTCAAGCAAGTGATGCACTGAAGTCGTGGGCATTTTTGAAGTGCCTTGATGCGAACTCGTTTCAAAGATCACTAGAGGACCCCATATTTGCGTAATTTCAAAATGGCTTTTTTAAAGTAATCACCATCTTTAAGATCTAGCTCTACAATTTTTTTCCACTTTTCTTTCGCACCCTCTCGCGTTTCAGAATTGTCGACGATGCCATAGCTTTCGTCGATGACAGACTCTTGGTACAAAGTCATCATTTGCCGACGCAGTTCTGACGAGTAGGTTTCTATTTTTTCTTTCACTTTCGGATTGCTAGGATCGTAAACTAAAGACTCTCGCAAAGAAACTATGGATTGCTTCAGTTTTCCATCCTGAAATAAGGACTCCGCTTGAGCAATACTTTTTTGGGTTTTTTCAGAAATCTTTTTTTCGATGTAAACAATTCGTTGTCGTGATTTCTCTTTTAGCTTATCAGGATCAGGTAGCGGAGAATTAACAATGCTTTGGTAGCGCTTGATCGCTTTAAATGCAAAACCGGATTGTTGAATCTTCTCTGCCTGAGCAAAAGTTGATTTTAAGAGCTCAACCTGTTCAGCATAGCTTTTTTGTTCTGACTGTTTGATTTTTCGATCCATTTCAAATTTTTCGGCAGCTGACACAAGTCGTACATAATCTGTATTTGAAGGATCAATAGATGCAATTGGCACCAAGCACTCTTTTATTTTATCGACTTCGACCTGAGGTCCCAGTAACTTTTCACATTTGGCAGCGACATCTAGGAACATTTTTCGCTGCTCCTCTTCTTCAAGCATTCTTTTTTCGTCCTCTTGCGCTTTTGCAATGGTCAGTAAGCTTTGTTCAGCCTGTCTTTCTAAAGTCTTTGAATCCCTGTATCCAGCTGGCAACGGATCGTGAATTTTTCGAATTCTTTCTAAGGCTAGGTCATATTTTTCCTGAGCAATCATTTGTTCTGCCAAGGAATAGAGATCTTTAATTTCATTTTTCTGTTCCGGTGTCATCTTTGAAAATGCATCGCCTTCACTGGAAACAACAACTGTTGCAGACTCTTCGGGAGATTCAAGAGCACCCCCGAAATAGGCCGATGCCCCCAAAAAAATCAAAGCTGCTGCGATAACTAATGGTTTATTAGCTAAAAATTTTTGTAAGGGGGTTGGTGAAAATGCACCTGCTGGCGGCGTAAAATTGTAGAACTGATTTGATTCACCTGTATTGGGCATTCCGGTGAATGGCCCGCCGCTTGTATCAGCTTGAAATTCTTGTTTGTACTGCTGTTGATAGTGAGGCTCCTCTGCCGCAACAGGAACTTCGACCGGGTATTGCTGATACTCTTCATTTGGCAAAGCAAAATTTTCGCCCAGGATGCTTGATACCTCAGTAACTTCCGCTGGTATAACTGGGATGTCTATTTTATCAATTTTAAATTTAAAATTTGGATCATGTAATTCAAAATAAATGGTATTATCCAAGACAGTAATTGCATCGCCACTTTTCAGGGGCTGGGGATCTGTAGAAGAAACTGCCGCACCATTTAAGAAAGTCCCATTAACGCTGGCCAAATCTAAAATTGTAAATATTCCGTTCATTTTATGAACTTCGAACTGCCTTCGGCTAACACGTTGATCTGGGATGACTATCTGACAGGATGGATCTCGACCCGCAACCCAGAGATCTCCGACTTCGAGTCGAAGCATTTCTGTAACTTGGTCTCTAGAATTAACCATTTTAATATAGGGAACCTGAGGTGCCGCTCCCATAATAGTGCGAGTGACTTCACTAAAATTTACGTTTTCGTTGCCAACTGCTGGTTGATCGGAAGCAGGCACATCTAGAAGTTGAAATTCATAGGGAGGAACTTGAAAATTTTGACCGTGCTCTAATGTAACTTCTTCAACTTTCTGACCCATCGAAAAAATCTCGCCGAATCTAGAGATCGCTTGTAAGTTCCATTTTCCATCGACTAGCTTTAATTTGAAGTGCTCGCGAGAAATTCCTTTTTCGGCTTGCAGGCGAATATCAGACCCATCCTTACGGCCAGCAACATATTCTTTTTCAGGATTTAATTCTATTTCACTAATCAACGCCCCACGAAGCAGGACTTTCAAACGGGACATTATCGAATGCCCTCGGCTGCTAACTGGCATTTTTCAGCCATTCGCTGCGCTAATTTGAACTTTTGGTCATTAGCTCTGCCCTGGAGCATATCCATAACCTGTTTAAAAAGTGATTCACACATACCAAAATTATGCTTCTGATAATTGCTTTCTCCAAGCATTAATTTTGTCTGCATCAGTTCATCAAAGCGAACTTGGGACAGTCGCAGATAACTTCGAGCCAACTGATGGGATGGATTTAAATTAAGGACCACCTGAAAAAAGTCTTGAGCTCTAGCATAATTACCTAGCTGGAAGTCCCGCATCCCCTTGATAAAATTTTCTTCAGCACGAAGATATTGCGGCGTATTTCGAGTGGCTTTATCGTCTTCTCTTTTTTTGCGTAAATCCTTTTCTCGAACGGACTCAAGCTTGACTGCAATTTCATCTTCATATTTCAAAACTGGCTTTGGTTTTGCAACTTTTGCTTTGCTCGGCTGAAGTAAAAAATACGCTCCAATGACAACAATAATCCCAAGGCACACATATAAAAACGTCGAGTTTTTCTCTGGCGCCGCAGGTGCCGGTCGTGGAAAACCCATTTGCGCTACATTATTTAATTGTGGTTTTATATTCTTACCGGCAGGAGCTTGAGACCTAGATTGTCCCACAGAATTTGATTTTAGTATTGGTACAGCTGAAGCAGGTGCTCCGGCTACGGGTTTAGCAGCCACTGCTTTTAGTGGCGGAACGGAAACAACAGATTTTCCCATATCGAATTGAAAAGTAAATTCAGAGTCCCCCACCTGAAAGACGGAGTCATTTACAAGGACTGATTTTGAAACACTCTCACGGTGAACCAATAGTGCATTCTTATCGCTTAAATTTAAAATCTCAAAGATGTTTTGCACGAGATCAATTTTTGCATGTGTACGGCTAACCAAAGGATCATTCACTAAAACAATATCATTTTCTGGACCACGCCCTACCGTCAGAGGTGTTTTATAAAAAAGAAACGTCTGGCCCGCATGAGGTCCTTTGACCACATTTATTTGAACTTTCATCTGAGTCGACTGCTTAAGTGCTGCCGTCATATAAAAGATTCCATCATGCGCTACTATCCGCTTTGGTTAAGGTCATAAAATAAAACTCAGGGTCCCCGTTGGAATCAATGAATGCTTGGCATTCTATATCGCATTCAAATTGTGAAAATGGAATTCGGTCCACATGCTTTTCATAAGGAGCTTGCTTCGCACGGGCGACTAAAGATTCAATATTTTGCACCAATGAAGAATCTGAAATTTGCTGAAATGTTTGATTAAGTAAACTTCCTTTTTCTGATTGGCATATTTGTTCGAACGATGAGTTCAATGCAATAAAGCGGTGATCATTTGAAAGTACGAATGCGGGCTGCGTGATCATTTCAACAAGATGAACATATTCTAAATCACGGTTCTGCTGGGCCTTGGCACTGGCAGCAGGTGCACCAGAAAAATTCCAAAGACGGTTTAGCAAGGTATTCACGTTGGTCGTTAGCTTTTGCACTTCTGGATAATCAAATAAAACTTCAATACGATCGGTTTTCTCCTGCAAAGCTTGATTAATTTGTTGGTTCAAATTTTTCAGTGGATATTCGATCAAGCGCGAAAAAAGAAAATACAGCAAGCCACCCAGAATGGATGCAATGACTAACGTCTGCATAAATAAACTGATCACGCGGCCTTCATCAACATTCAGAGAGCTCACATTATAGTAAACAACTGCATGATATTTAATTGTAGGCTCACCAGTCGTTGGATCATATGTACCTATCGGATAGCTCGCGCCAATAGTTTTTGAGTCTACAGGACCCGTGGCTGTACGACCCTCTTTCAAAGCTTTTAAGATAAAAGTGCTAGATGCATCACGACCCATTTTTTCGCTCGGTGCGACAATGCTACCGTTGGACTGCTGAACGATGAAAGCTTCTCGGACACCATCTTCTTTTAATGCATCTTGAACAGTTAAGTTGGCAAATTCACCCGAAAGCAAAGCTTGTTCGTTAATTTTAGCCACGGCATGAGCCACTGACTTAGCCCGCTTTGTGGCCTCAATCCGGTTAGACTCTGTGGTAATTATCGTCAGCGGAATCGTTGACAGTAGCGTGACTCCAAAAATAAACAGGATCACAAAACCTAACAACACATTCTTGAATGGAAAGATTAGCGCCAGCCGATAAATTGCTGGCATTAAAATAGTTTCAATAAACGTTTCTATTTTTTCTGTAAGTTTTGGCTGAGCCACGGCGAAGTTTACTGCTGGTTGCGCCGGCTGTTGCTGCTGGTATTGATGAGCCATCGAATTTTGCATTTGGAGTGCCGCTGAGCCGCTTTCCCCAAACTGAATTGACATCGGTGCAGGTGGTGGCCCGGATCCATGAGGTGCTGCTGCTCCATTTGGAACTGCAGGCAGATTTTTATTACTCCGAGAATTATTCTTCGGTCGAATGTCTGGCGTCGGAATAACATCCATAATGATATCAAATAAGCTAATTTTATCCCCAACACGCAAAATAGAGTTCTGAATTTTAACTCCATTTACGAAGGTTCCATTGCTTGATTTCAAGTCGATAACAATTATTTTATCTTTGTACACATGAATTTCACAATGCTCTTTAGAGATTCCGAGTGATTGAACTTTACAATCACTCGAGCTTCCTCGACCAAAAATATTTTTTCCTAATTTTAAATCAAAAATCTGGCCTACATTCGGACCAGACAGCATTCTAACTGACCACATAAAGCTGATCTCCTACTTGTAGGTTTTTCTTCTTGGCAAATCCCGACGCTGCTTCAATTACTGACTGGGATTTCCAGTATGGCCCGACAACGCGAAATGGCGGCACGCACGATCTAATTTTAACGATCTCAAGTTTTCGGTTAACAAAGATGCAGTCAATTGCAAAGCGCATAAAAAATGTGTGAATATTATTTGTCGGCTTAATCCATAGAGCCTGGTTTTCATCAAGATTTTTACGCCCCAGCAAACCGCGACCTCGCTGCCAGAATGTCGTCGCAATTTCAAAATTATCAACAATCAGATCAGCTCCTGAATTAAAATTCGCATCAGAAGCAGTCGATGAAATGCGGTACAGCTTTGCCATTATTGCCCTCCGCCTGATCCATACATCATGCTGATCGCAACAGGTCCAAAAACCATAATAAATACTGCTGGCAAAATGAAGAGCATCAGTGGCAGTAGAATAAGTTGTGAGGCCTGTGCTCCCGCTTTTTCTGCACGCATGAATCGCTCTAAGCGCATTTGTACTGATTGATCTTTTAAAACTTGAGAAATACTGGCTCCAGTGGCTTCAGCATCTATTAGCACGGCAACAAAACTGGTCATCTCTTGCATATCTAATCGAGCTGCTAATTCTTTAAGAGCTTCTGTCTTCGACGATCCAATTTTAATATCTTTAAGAACTGTTTTAAATTCTTCGGCTAAAACAGAATCTGCACCCTCCGCTTTATCAACAATTTTTTGAATAGCACCAAAGAAATCTAATCCGGCTTCAACTGATAGTGCCAGCAAATCAATAAAAAATGGCAAATCAATGCGAACACTTAACTCGCGATTTTTTTTTGTCCCCTTGCAGTGCATTTCTGGCATAAAGAAGCCAATCAGGCCAAGCAGAAAAACCATAGGAGTTGGAAATCCAAGAGATAAGGTAAAATTCATCAGCATCAAAAAAAGAGGAAATGCCACTCCAAGAAATAATTGCAAACCGATGAATTCATCCACATTCAGCTCAGCAGATAGGCCGCCAACCTTAATAAGACGTTGAACTTTTTTGCGGTAATTTTCAGATTTTATTTTTGCTGCGTGCTGCATGGTGAACTGATGAACAAGAGGTCGGCAAAAATTAATAACTGCATTTTTTGATTTAACGGGCTCGTTGCCACTGGCCCACGAAAGTTGCTGGGCTCCGGGACGGCCAGCTAGAAGCGACGAAACAAAAAGATAAACAGCGGCGCCCGCTAATATTAAGCCTGCAAAAAGCATTAATTCTGCGCTACCCATTTATTTCCTTTTCAAGTAGAAATTAAAAGACAATGAAAAAAATAATTTTAGCTTCACAGTCACCTCGCCGTTCAGAAATACTCAAAAAAGCGAATTACGATTTCGTTACAATTCCTACTCATGTATCGGAAATCCCTAATAAAAACCTAACTCTGAACGAACAAATAGTAGAGATAGCTAGACGTAAAGCCAGTTTTTGTTTGGCACTGCTGCAAGGCCAAGGTCCAGGTGAAGGTCCACACAAATCCTGTGACCTGCAGCAAGACATTATTTTAGCTGCGGACACGATGGTGTGTATTGAAGATAAAATCCTGGGAAAGCCCGAGAGCCACGAGGAAGCTTTTCAGTTTTTAAAAATGCTTTCAGGCAAAGTTCACCAAGTGAAAACAGCGGTTATCTTAGTCGAAATTGCCAGTCAAGATGAGGTGTCTCTTGTTGAGACAACTCAGGTTACTTTTCGTGAACTTGATGAGACTGAAATTTGGGAATATATTCGTACCGGCGAACCAATGGACAAAGCTGGCGCCTATGCCATTCAGGGCTTGGCGAAAAAATTTGTGACTCGATTTGAGGGAGATTTTGATAATGTGGTCGGACTTCCCTTGCAAGCTATAGAAAAAGTATTCAAAATTAAAACATGGACTCTGAAGCGACTTCATCCCGTTCCGAAATTCTGAATTTGCTCAAGCCCCATCAAACACTTCTTGCTGTCAGCAAGCTTCAACCCATTGAAAAAATACAATATTTACATAACTTAGGGCAAATTCATTTTGCTGAAAATTATATCCAAGAAGCTGTCGAGAAAATTGAAACATTACGACATTTAAAATTACAATGGCACCTCATCGGCCCATTGCAAAAGAATAAAGTTAAGTTTTTAAAAAAAAACTTTGCTTATATTCACTCGATTGACTCCTTAGAGTTAGCGAAACTTGTGGCAGAAAAAGCATTTGCTGCTGATTACATTCAATCTGTATTTTTACAAATTAATCTGTCAGCTGAGAGTTCAAAATCAGGTTTTAGCAAAGCTGATTTGAAAAACTGTTGGAATGAACTCAGTCATCTTCGTGGATTAAAAATTGTTGGACTGATGACCATGCCCCCACTAGAAAATGAGCCAGAAAAAAATCGTGTGTATTTTTCGGAGTTAAAAACTTTGGGATCTTCGTTGGGCTTAAACGAATTTTCAATGGGAACCAGCCAAGATTATAAAATTGCGCTAGAAGAAGGCGCCACATGGATTCGGTTAGGCACGATATTATTTGGTGAGCGTGAGTTAAAAAAAAAATCTAATGAATCGAGGACCCAATGACAAATCCGCTACTAAAATCTATGAAAATTGGCTTTATAGGCGCCGGCAGCATGACTCAGACCATGATCAAGGGACTGCTTGAATCCAAGTTGTTGCGACCTGAGCAGATTATAGTGTCGAACCGTACACCTGGAAAATTAATTAAAGTGACCGAGTTGTATCAAGTGCAAACACGACAGCACAATGAACAGGTCGTGGAAGAATGTGACGTGATTGTTCTAGCCATGAAGCCGCAGGATTTACCGGCCGCGGTTGAGGTCATCGCTAATCATATTGAAAAGCATCAAACACTAGTTTCCCTGGCTGCTGGAATAAATTTAAAATCCTTAGAACGAATCCTTCCTTCTGAACGCATAGTGCGCTTGATGCCAAACACTCCGTCTGTAATTGGCCGCGGAGTTATTGGTTACTTAACCCAAGAAAATGACGACGAAGACATTGTTGCTGATCTCATAGAGGATTTATTTTCTAACTTAGGAGTTCTGCTTCGTGTAGACACTGAAGAAAAGTTTGATGCCCTGATGGTATCGTGCTCGAGCGGAACTGGATTTGTTTTCGAGATGATGATGTACTGGCAAGACTGGATTGGTGAACGTGGCTTTAGTGATGAAGATTCAAAAAAAATGACCATCGAAACATTTTTAGGCGCTTCGCTATTAGCTGCACAATCAGCTGGAATTGACATTGAGGAGCTGCAGGCCCGAGTCACTTCCAAAAAAGGCGTCACTGCTGCAGGACTTAATTCGATGCGGGAGCTTGAAATCGAGCGAGCCCTTCGAGTTAGTTTTGAAAAAGCATCACTACGATCAAAGGAATTGTCTTTAGACAGCAAACGCTAATCTAAGACTTAGGTCTGGATCTAGACTTTAAAGTTTTTGAAGTTGTTAGTGCCTAGGAAAAAATGACCTATACTGAAGGCAGGCTTTTATTGTTCACGGAGGAACAATTATGAAACATTATCCATCAGAAATTGCGCATAAAACATTTGAAAAAAAGATGATGGGCTATGACCCAGATGACGTTGCTGACTTTTTAACGATTGTAGCGGCGCAGATGGAAGCACTTTTACAAGAGCGAACAGCATTTCAAAAAGCCTTAAAAGACAAAGAGCTGCAGTTATTGGAATATAAAGATCGCGATCAAGTTTTAAAAGCAACAATTTCAAGTGCCTCGCAGATGGCAGACAGAATGCGGGCCGACGCTGAGCGCGAAGCTAAATTAATTATAAACGATGCCATGCAAAAATCAGAAATTATCACTCGCGACGCAAAAGATTCTCTCAAAAAAGTTTATCAGGAAGTCGCCGATTTAAAAAAATCACGCATGCAGTTTGAAGCAAATTTAAAGGCGATGGCACAGGCCCACTTGTCGCTGCTAGATCAGGGCGAATCCTTCATGCCACGAATGCGTTTTCCAGATTTGGATATGAAGTAATCAAAAAACTTAGCTGCTTTTTTTCTTCTTCTTCTTTATTTTAATTTTGTAATCTTTCTCGAGCGTAGGATTAAGTGGCCTGACTGGTTTAACTTGAGCTGGAGCTTCTTCTGGCTCAGGCTGAGTTGCATTTTCTAAGTTCTGCGAGGAGCCTTCTAGTTGCTCTATGTAGTTATTTTTCGATGGCACTACGGGTTTAAAATAATCCTGATTCACTCCATCGTTTGTATCTTCTTTGAAACTCTTCGAGTCCGGTTGAATAACGATAACTTTTCTGGCGGGCGTTTTCTTGCTTGTCGAACTTGAACCTTCACCACCAAAATTCCAATTCAATGCCGCACCAACATGAAAACCTTCGGCTGTGTTTGTTCCAAGAAGTGTGTACCCACCAAAAAATTTAAACCCCACATTTTGATTCATCATATACTTTAAATAAAACTCAGTATCCAAAAGAGTGGGATTCACACCATAATACCGTTTGCTACCGCCATTGACTCGGTTTGTAATTGCATCCCGCTGCAAAGGCTGCTCGGTTTTTTCATCATCTTTTATGGAAACAAATCCATCTGCGCGGCCACCGACTATTAAATTTTCGAAATGAACATCTGTTCCAAACGAATAAATAAACAACGATGATAGTCCTTGGGTGCGGTAATTAATGCCACCAGCTAAAAAAGGCGCAAAAGTTCCCAAGTCAAAAGTTGTCGTAACTATCCCCTTCAATTCGTCGGCACCAGAATGATTAATTGCGGAATCGGTAGTTGCACTTACTTTTTCAATAGCATACGAATACGTTAAATCACCACTTACGCTGAACTCCTCTGAGAGAAAAATCTGATAGTCTGCACCCACTAGGATGTGACTTACCGATGAATTTGTTCGGCTTGCAAGGGAGTCGTTCGATTCCGCAGTGCCAACGCCAATCTGCAAAGTAGCAGCTAAGTCCTCTGCAAATACGTACCGAGCATTGGTAAGCATATTAAGTGTTTGGAAACTATAGCCATTTAATAAATTAGATTTTGAGCCATCTGCTAAAAAGTTTGCGTTCGTCTTAAAGTAGTCGATGGATAGTTCAACGTCCGTGCGGTTCAAGTCGTACGGCCGAAAAACAGAGCCCGCAACTGCCGAGATTGAGAAAAATTGCAGAAGAATTGCCATCGATGGAATTATGTATTTTTTCATAGCCTTTTAAGTGTAGCTGAGTTGAAATGAAAAAGAAGCAGCCAAAGGTCGAGATATTATGGAAAATAAAAAGCCACAAATTACTATTTTTCTGACTGTGTTTATCTACCTACTTGGTTTCGGAATGATTCTTCCTATTATTCCCATTATCAGCACACAGTATGGAGCCACACCATTACAAACTGGACTGCTACTTTCTGTTTATTCAGCGATGCAGTTTCTTTTTTCACCAATTTGGGGACGACTAAGCGATAAGTATGGCAGGCGCCCAGTGCTTCTGTTTTGCCTTGTCGGAGAAATCTTTGCCTATCTGTTTTTTGCACTTGCTCGCAACCTAGAAATGATTTTTGTCGCGCGCGCACTCTCTGGATTTTTTGGAGCTTCAATTTCAACAGCTTCGGCGTATATCTCTGATATTACACCGCACCATGAACGTTCCAAGGGTATGGCTCTTATTGGTGCCGCTTTCGGCTTGGGCTTTTTATTCGGCCCCGCAATCGGCGGTGGATTGACATTATGGGCGCAGACATTATCAAATGATCCTTTTTTTCAAACCAGTTTTAGTTCATACTGGGTTTCATTTTTATGCTTACTTACATTTATCTATGCATTTTTTAATTTAAAAGAGACGTTAAATAAAGATCTCGTTAAGACAAATCAGCTGGGCCGCTTTAAATCCATCACAAAATATTTCGCAGAACCTATCATAGGACCACTGATATTTGTATTTTTTCTGACGTCTTTTGCAATGTCGACGATGGAAGCTACTTTAATCTTATTCATGAAAGATAAATTTGGCTGGGGGCTAACCGAAGTTAGCTTTGGCTTTGCCTACATCGGCTTGATGATTGTATTTACTCAAGGTTTTTTAGTGCGGCGCCTGATTCCCAAATTTGGCGAGAGAAATATTCTTCGGCTAGGATTAATTTTTATGGCTATGGGTTTTTGTGGAATAGCTGCAGCTCAATCCATATTTGCAATGGCCTTGACACAAACTTTTTTAGCTCTGGGAGTTGGATTCGTTAACCCCTCAACTTTAGGTTCCATTTCTTTATTAGCCCAATCCAATGAGCAAGGTGCAGCACTTGGGACAACTCAAAGCATGGCCTCGCTGGGTCGAATTGCAGGCCCTGTTTTAGGTGGGGCACTGTATGGATCGTTATTTATTCAGTCGCCATTTATCATGGCTGGATTACTTATTCTGACGGGTCTTTTTGTTGTTATCGTTATTTTTAAGCAAATCCCTATCGCTGGGTTGGAGAAAAAACAACATGCTAAATAAAATAGGCTTTTTTCAACTTGATAATTTAATTCAAGGCCGAGTGCCATTTTTGTTCGTCAATTTAGGCCCCGAAATCATATCGTGGTATTCATCCCTAGCAAAGCAGCATTTGGAAAAATGTCTTTTCGCCACCGTAGAGGATAAAGTTATACCCAATTTAACAGCTCAAACCATTGCCGATCATACGGCCATTGTACTGCTCTGTCCGGATGGCAGCAGATCACCCAAAATTGCTATAGATTTAGAAAAAAGAGGGTATACGAACGTCTATGTGATTGATGGCGGCTACCAGCAATTGATGACTGAAAGGTCCCAAGCTTGATACCTTGTTAGACATGAAAACATTAGCTGACCGATACAATCCGCAAGAAGTTGAAAACAAAATTTATCTGTGGTGGGAAAAGTCCGGCTATTTTAAAGCGCAGGATAAATCAACAAAGCCTCCATTTTCAATTATTTTACCACCACCAAATGTGACAGGTTTTTTACATTTAGGTCATGCTCTTGACCACACGATTCAGGATTTACTTATTCGCTGGAAACGCATGAGTGGATTTAATACAATGTGGTTACCGGGCACAGATCACGCAGGAATCGCAACTCAATCTGTTGTTGAAAAAGAATTAAGAAAAACGAACGTAACCCGCCACAGTCTGGGCCGTGAAAAATTTGTCGAAAAGATTTGGGATTGGAAACACGAATACGGTGATCGTATTTACGGACAAATGCGTCGGCTTGGGGATTCGTGTGACTGGGACCGTGCGACATTCACCTTAGATGAAGGCGTCTCCCAAGCCGTTCGCAAAGTTTTTGTTACGCTTTATAAAAAAAATGCAATCTACAAAGGGCTACGATTAGTTAATTGGAGTGGTCCCTTAGAAACTGCGATTTCAGATTTAGAAGTCGAGCACAAACAGGTAAAGGGATTTATTTATCACATCAAGTATCCGGTTGATGGCACGACAGATTTTTTAACCATTGCTACGACTCGTCCAGAGACGATGCTGGGTGATACGGCGGTCTGTGTTCATCCCGATGATGTGCGCTACCGCAATTTAATTGGCAAAACAGTAACCGTTCCACTGATCAATCGAAAAATAAAAATTATAGCTGATACCTACGTCGACAAAGAATTTGGCTCTGGAGTGGTAAAAATCACACCGGCCCATGATTTCAATGATTATAAAATTGGTAAAACTCATAAATTAGAGTTTATAAATTTACTGACAAAAAAATGTGAAATGAATGAAAACGCAGGTCCCTATAAAGGATTAAAAGTTATTGAGGCCAGAAAAAAAGTTTTAGAAGATTTAAAAGTACTAGGATTATTAGAAAAAGAAGAGCCGCATGTTAATTCAGTAGGTCACTGCTCGCGCTCGGGTGCCGTGGTCGAACCGTTTCTTTCTGAACAGTGGTTCATGAAAATGGATGATTTAGCTGGCCCGGCAAAACGTGTTGTTGAATCAGGTACGATACGCTTTGAACCTGAATCATGGACCAAAGTTTATTTGCACTGGATGAACTCGATCGAAGACTGGTGCGTTTCTCGACAACTGTGGTGGGGGCACCGTATTCCTGCTTGGCATTGTGTCGATTGCGATAAAAATACCGTTAGTGAAACTGATCCGACAGTGTGCGAACACTGCGG
>JAYUTU010000083.1:0-6504 GCA_043754975.1 Bdellovibrionales bacterium
AACAGAAACCAAATAATCAGCTGAAAAACCGATAGGTCCTAAATTTTGTACCTCAATTGCTTGCAGAACAAAACGCAGTAGATAAAGTGCAAAATCGAAAATAGGGAAAAAATAAGGAATTACCCAGACGAGGAGTCCAAGCGGAAACAAAAGAAACTCGAGCACCGGAGCAAAGATGATATTTAACAAAATCGTTACAGGATTTGGCAGCTGAAAAAAGGCCAAGAGCGGTGCCAATGTTATGAAAAAAATCGAGTGTTTAAAAAAAATTGATTTCGATTGAAAGTAAGTCGAATTGATAGAAACGACAAGAGCTGCTAGCCAACTCAGTTGCAAACTGACAGAGGTTACCCAGTCTGGATTCAGAGCCAAAGTTAGAAAACCAGAAACAAATATTTTAAAATTCTCAGGCCACCGCAGGTGATTTGTGAAAGTAAAATATCCTGCTGCCAAGGCAATCAATGACCGCGTGATTGGCGGATTTAAATTGCAGGCGAAAGCATAAAGAGTGAGGCAAAAAAATAGAGCTAAGTTAACCAGCCCAAAGCGGCGCTGCGTGGGAATGATCTTCAGAAGAATTTTCTCCAGAAAAATAAGATGAGCTCCGGATACAACAAAAAGATGTATCAAGCCGGAAGTTACCAAAAGGTGCGCTGTTTTAGCTTCGCTTAAACCTTCACCGCAAACCAACGCTTGCAGCTCTGCAAGTGAAATTGCCTGTGATGGAAGTCGCCCTAAGCAGCCATTATGTAATAAATGAGCGAGTGGACTTAGTGTTTTAAGAACCGAAAATCGAACTGCAGCCGAAAAAGTAAGCGCTAAAACTAACAAAGCAACGAAAGTCATACAGCTGTATGCAAATCCGTTGAGCTATTATTTAAGATTTGTAAATAAATCTGTTATGATTTTGTCTTTGAGCTATTTTTTATTAGTCATTTCAATAGTTTATGGATGTAGATAACTTCAGCAAAGCGCTGAAAACCTTGATAATCAATAGGTCTAAAGTCCAGAATTGCAGGTTTTAAACATTCTGTGTGGATAACTGTTCGCAGAGCGTTGCTTCGAATCAGACATTCCAGTTTAATAGACAAAGGGGTGCAGTATGAAAATGAAATTCAGTGTAATTGTCAGTATCGTTTTTTTAGTCAGCATAACAGCATTGGCAAACAAAAATTCAAATCTAAATTCGAAAGTACCTGCGAATCCTAGTCGGGGGTTTCAAAAATCTTCGGCACTGAGCGAAATGTCGTTAACTGAAGAACTAACTGGTAAAAAAGTTTTAACTCCATCTGCAAAAGCAGCCCAGTTAAAAAAAGCACCGTTGCCACTGCAACATTACGCAGCAGGAAAAAATGCAGCCACAAAAAAAAATTACATTTTGGCGATAAAGCATTTCAATACAATTTTAAAAAAATATCCGCAATCAGCCCAAGTTAAAGCTGCACTTCTAGCAAAAGCAAACGTCTACAAAGAAATGGGTCTGCAGCCGCAAGCAATGCACAACCTACGTATAGCCCAACAAAATACCCAACAAAATCAGCAGCCAAAATCTCAAACTGTGAAGATAAACCAAGCGCTAAAAACTACGGACAAGGCAAAAGTCATAAAATAATGAAACTTCTTCTGATGGCGAGCTTTTTTTTCTGGTTGCATTTTGTGATGGCTCAGGGAAATTCTAATCCTGCCTCTCAGATGCGACCGCGTGGCGCCGAAGAGAGCAGCTCTTTTATGGGTGATCCCGATCCGCTGGATCCGCTGCCAGTCAACAGGGAGAATTTAAAAGAGGACGACGAACCCGTGTTGGAAGATATTCGCCAAGTACTAAATGCTCCAGCACTTAAAAAAAAATCAGCAACCAAAAAAATGGCTCCGAAAATAATGTCTCCAGCTGCGCCGGCAACTGCACCTATTCCAAAATCAAAAAACAAGAGAGCAGCAAAAAGAAAATTGAAAACACCATCTGTAACTGAAACAGAGCTTGCCACGGATGACCCCGATTTAAATCTTGAAAACCAGTTCCATACTATTTACAAGCGTTTCAACGCCGAGCCCACATCAGCCCAAATGTGGATTGCAAAATCCACTGACCGCGCCGCGGATACGTATACTGTGCAAAAAGGCGATACACTATGGAGTGTCAGCCAAACGCTATTCGGTGATCCCACATTCTGGCCAAAAATTTGGTCACTGAACCGAGAGACCATCGAAAACCCACATTTTATTTACCCCGGGGACAAAGTGCTTTTTTATCCTGGCACGCAGTCGGACTCTCCGGCTCTGGCGGTGGCAAAAGAAGGTGACGGAGTTTATCGCAAGGAAAAATATGGTGCTGATGCCGCTCAGGCCGATGACGACGAGAAGGCATCCGACAAAGTGTCTCGTAGTGTGGGAAAAATTCCCGATAGTTTACCAATTTACCGCAATGACTCTTATTTTTTACCTCCGAGATTATTAAAAGTGGAATTGAAAAACTTGGCTGTGCCAGTGGATGTTATAACCAGTGATATTTTACTGACTGACAAAGAGGTAGAATCCGAAACTGAGCTGACAAAAGAGGAACTTGGAAAAGGACGTTGTGGCGGCGATCACGTCATTGGTACAAAACTCAAAAGCACTGAGGGAGAATTAGTTATCTTAGAACCGCTTGAAACCATCAAAACGGACGTTGGCGAAATATTTTCCTACCGGCAGGTAGGATCTGCAGTGGTGCTGAGTGTGGATCGTATACGAATCACAAACTGCACCTCTGTGCTTTCAAGAGATTTAGTTTTCATTTCTCCATCGGTAAAAAATGGATTACGTACGACAAAGTCGTCGCAGCAGGAGGGCGCAACGTTAATTGGCGGACCTGGGATCGGAACTCAAAAGTTTTTCTCTACAAAACAGCTGGCGTATATAAATCTGGGAGCTCAAAATGTTGAAATCGGGCAAACGCTAACCATAAAATCTCAATTGACTGAGAAAGTAAGTGGCCAAGTGAAAATTCTGGATAAATTTGGAAATTTTGGAATCGGCCTCATTGTTGATGTCGATGATTTGGTTGAAATCGGTGATCAGCTGCTGCTGCAGTAATTCTCAATTGCAGTGGCAGGATTTTTGAAATGCCAGCCACCATGAATCAAGCTTTAGAATTTAAAATCTTACAAAGACAACTGAAGTTCCGAAATCCAGATCATCTTTTGCAGCTTCCCGGGCATCGGCCCTTTACGCAAACCGAATTAAACTCCGCAACAAAGTATTTGGATCAGCTCAATTCCTTGGGTATTAAGTTTACCTATCCAGGAGATCCCAATTATCCTCGTCAATTTTTTAGAATGAAAGAGCCGCCCCTTTTTCTTGAATACAAAGGAGATCCATTTTGGAAAACATACGACTGTCTATCTGTGGTGGGGTCTCGTAAAATACATGCCCTAACAGAAAGCTGGATGGCTCATCATCTATCTGATTACATGGCTCTGCAGCAGGTTTGTATTGTCAGTGGTGGCGCCTTTGGTGTTGACCAAGCAGCGCACGTTTTAGCACTCAAGAAAGGGCTGCCAACAGTTGCTGTGGTGCCCTCAGGACTGGTTGATATTTATCCCTCTGTTTTGGAAAAAAAGTTGTTGAGCTTAGATCCGGATAAAGTCTGTTTTTTGTCAGAATTCGAAATTCAACAAAAACTGCATAAATCGCATTTTTATTATCGTAACCGATTGATATCTGCGCTAGGGGATATGGTTTTAGTCACGCAGGCCGATCTTAAAAGCGGAAGTTTTTTAACTGTGCATCATGCACTAGAAAATGGTCGCCCCGTTTTTACGTTGCCATCTCATCCTCAGTTAATTGGCTTTAATGGAAATTTAAAGCTGCTCCAAGATGGCGCTGGGTTAATTACTAATTCCCTAGACCTGCTGCAATTTTGGAATGCCGAAAATCTGTCAAAACAAATGCTTCTGACTTTGGACTAGCAGGGGTGGGATCTATTTTGCGCCCACAGCACTACAGCTAGTGGTCACTAAGATTCGTTAAAATTTCTCAAAAAAAGTGAAATTTTGTGAAAAAAGCCTTTGAATATTTTTTGATTTGGCTTTTAGAATGTATTCAAGGGAGGGGCGATGTGGTCAAGGATGACCGCTGTGGTAAGGAAGCTGCTGCATCGTCTCGTTTTTATGCGCCCTCAATCCCAAGATTTCTTCAAATAAAATAAACCTAAAATTAGAAATAAAATGTTTGAAAACCAAATGCCAAGGACCACATTTATGGTATTGGACCGGACCAGCCCTTCAGAAGTTAAATAGACTAACCAGTAAATAATAATAAATCCAACGCTCAAAATAAAACCTGAGGATTTCCCGCTACGACGGTTGCTACCAATTCCAAAGGCCACGCCCACGATGGAAAAAATTAAGCAAGCTGCGGCTAGCGCCGATCGCTTGTGGTATTCAATTTGGTAATCCTTTTTTAATTCACTGCTAATTGCTGGATTTATCTGCGACTCTTTCAGTTCCTGAACACTCAAGGATGAGGCCGACTTTTTGCGTTCCTCAAGTTTGATGGGATCGTTCAATAGGATATCGTAAGAATCAAAATTAATCACTGTGTGCGAGACTGCTTTGCGATGAATCTGCCCGTTGAACAATCTGAGTAAGACGGAATGCCCAGGATTGGCTTCATCTGGAATAATTTGACCTTCAGGAGCAATAATCGTGAGTGGTGCATCCACCTGTTTTTCATCATAAATAAATAAATCTAGAAGTACTCCTGTTTTTGAATCAACTTTGTTTGCATAGACGACCAGATCAAAAAAACTTTCAGAGAAAGTACCCTCTTTGATTGAGGCCGCAGCTTTCGTGTTTCCTAGATGAGTGATTAAGATTTCAAATTTTCGGTTACCCCACGGGGCTAAATAGTACGAGGTCTGTGCTGAAATAAGTGTTACGACAATTGCAAACAGAAAGGCCGGCAGAAGCAGCGTTAAGTTATCAACCCCCGCTGATTTGAATGCAATAATCTCAGAATCTTGTGCAAGTCTGTTATAAGTCATTAAAACTGAAAAAATTAAACTCATGGGAAACAAAATCGGCAGAAAAGAAATACTCATGTAACTCATGATTTCCACCATGGTGGTCCACTTTATTCCATGGACAAGGACGAATTCGGTTAATCGTAAGGCCTGAAACATCAGCAAAATTGATATAAATACAAGCAAACCCAGCATAAACGTGGGAAGTATTTCAAGTGCAAAATAACTGTAAACTCTTTTATGTCGCAACATTCGCACTCAGTATAAACAATTTCTTTGCGTAGGTCATGCTGCAGAATCTAGAATAGACGAATGGATAGAGTTCTTCTGGTTTTTGATGATTTACAGTATTCAGGCCATCTCGAGATGACACTTCGAAAAGTTGGTTTTGATACTGAAACGATCACAAATGAGTACAATTTAAGTGAAAAACTTCTGACGTTTAATCCAGATTATATAATCGTTAAAGGAAATTCACCGCGAGTATCATGTTTTCAAATTGGACGAAAACTAAAAGAAACTGTCCGTTATCAAGGTCGAGTTATTCTTATATTTCCTCAAGACAACAAACCGCAGCCGGATGACTTAATAAAATTACGCATGGATTTGTTGCTATTCGAACCCATAAGTGCGCTGCGCCTAGTAGGCCATTTATTGAAATTAACGTCAGTAGACCCGGCTGCTGTTATGGACAAACTGTTACGAATTGCACACACCGATTCTAAATTTCGTGAGCATGAGCAGCGGATTTTACAAGAGGTTGGAGAATCCATCGATACCGAAATTCAGTACGTCACTGGTAAAATTAAAAATCAAAACGACAGTGATGACGTGTTGGATGAAACTGCAATTAAATCCTTTGTCGACCCTCACTTTAGACCCTCTGCTGCGCCTTTGAAGCCAGCCGATGAAGTGTCTCGTATGGATCCAAATTATACGAAAAATTTAAAAGCCGAATTAGACGGTCTCGAGAGTGAACTTCCGCTTCGCGTGGAGTCCTATAATAGCTCGATAAAGGCTCTCGATCAGGATTTGAAAAAAGGCCTCACTAAGCGTACGACTAAGACTATGGCTAGAGAAACAGTGGCACTAACGACGGGTACTGAGAAAAAAGAGCGGGATCTTGAACGCATAAAATTCGCAAACGCACTTTGGAAAAAAAAATAACTTAAAATTACTAAAAAAATGGACTTAACAGGAGATTACCATGGGACAATTTACTAAAGCCGTTACCGATACAACTTTTGATCAAGACGTCGTGAAAGCCTCAAGTTTAGTACTTGTCGATTTTTGGGCTGAATGGTGTGGACCGTGCCGTGCGCTGGCGCCAAAGTTGGAGGAGATTGCTTCAGAAATGTCGACTCAGGTTACGGTTTTTAAAATGAATGTTGATGAAAATCCACAAACTCCGGGTCAATTTGGAATTCGTGGAATTCCAGCAATGTTGCTTTTTAAAAATGGCAAGCAAGTCGGTGAGCTTGTCGGCAATCAGCCCAAGGACA
>JAYUTU010000084.1:0-2971 GCA_043754975.1 Bdellovibrionales bacterium
GCGAACACTTCGGCCTGCAGTTTCTGACGGGTTTCTGGTTTATATCCAGTGGAGGAAATGCCTTTTAAAATATGCACTTCGATAGTGCGAGTGGCTTTATCTTTATTTGGTAAGTAGCAGCCTTTTGGCAAACACTCATAGGCTCCCAAAATAACAACGGGAACGATAACAGCTTCAGCCGACATAGCAAAAATAAATGGACCTGCTTTAAATGGCGCTAGGTGCGCGCCATGAAAACGACCACCTTCGGGCGACAATGCAAAACTTTGTATTTTTAATCGCTCCTTGGCTTCATTATAAACTTTGTAAACTTCTTCCCGGCTTTGCCGCGCAATCGGCAAGGTACCCATCATGCGCATCGCTTGCGAAAATATGGGAATTCTAAAAAGCTCGGCCTTGGCGCCAAAACGCACTCCGGGAATAGCTCCGCAAATGGCAAAAATATCAAAAAAACTAGAATGATTAAATAAAAATAAGCACCCACCACGCGGGATATTCTCTTCACCAAAAACAATCAATCGCACACCAAAAATCTGGTAATTTAGCTTTCCCCAAGTTGCAATATGCCAATCATCTATTTTTTTATTTTTAAAAATAAGATGGCAAAGCATCACCGAGGTTCCAAAAAACACTGTTAGTAGCGGTGCTAAACATGCCATAACGAGAGAACGGAGCCAAAAAAAAATGCGCATTTTAATGGTTGTCCGGAAAAAGACGTTTTATAGCGGCATCAATTTGACGGTCTTTATAAGCCGAGTGTTCTGACTCGCCAGATTGCATTTTCTTATACGCATCGTCATTCATAATTTGAACTTCAAAAGGGTAGAAAAAACTAAATTTTTTACCTGGATCGGTGGCATGAACATGCACCAGCTTTCGCGCAATAAATTTAATATATTTAAAGTCTTTTCCTGAAAAGGGATTTTCTTTTCGGAACAAACCTAAAAAAGCACTTTGACTGGATTTAATTTTGTGATTTAAAAGTCGATCAATTTTTTCGGATGCTAAATTTTGTTCGTGTCCATGTTTTTTATTTAATTTGTCACATACTGCTAAAAACTCTTCGACTGGATACATGTTGTTAGAGGATTGGTCCGGCATGATCTGAGGAAAGCTAATTAAATTTTCATCGACTAAAAAGCGAATCACCTGAAACGAATCAAAAATAGAACTGGTCACAAATCTAACGCCAATTTTATCAAAAATTTTCATGGCCACGGCCTCAGGCCTGGCTAGTAATTTGACGACAGTGCTGGATGACGTTTTGTACGGCTTTGTATGAAAACCTGCCAATGGAACTGAGGGATGACCATCTTTTTTAAATGACTTTAAGTACAGTTTTCCGTCTTGGATTACTGACTGTTCAAAGGGAATGAGGATCTGTTTTTGAATCTCCTCTGAAAAAAAACTAAACAGATCCGATTCAGCGTGAACAAAAACATGCATACAGCGCAGAAATGCACAGGCCCATTTCTGTAGTTCTGAGTCTTCTTTTTGCGAGGCATAAATTAATAATTTTCGAATGTCACCAAGCTCGCTTTTATTTTTTATTTTAGTGGGGATCGATTCGATATCAATTTTTAATCGCTCAGTCATTAAAACTAAAGCTCTTCGGTGAAAATACCAAAGTCGAATTAAATCTTCGTGTAAGTTTATTTGATATCCGTAGCTACGGATGAAGGATTCGGCTTCTTCAAGATTGTGAATGTGTAACGAGGGCCGATCTAAAGCAGAAGCGCCGCCGGCGACAACGGATAACGACGAAGGATCAAAAAAATAAAATGAGGAATGATTTGCTAACACTCCACCTTAGATTATTGAATTATCGCACAACGAGCAACATAGAATTGTCCGAGCGTTCCGCTAAGTGCGCCACCGCCGCTTACATTTTTACTGTTCTGAAATTTTACAAGCCCGCTGAAGTTTTGCGCATCTAATCGCCCTTCGAAACGCACTTCGCCGAAACTATCACGGTAACTCACGAAGCCGTCGCCAGTTTGCAGGTTAAATTGCCCAGAAATTTGTGTTCCACCAGTTGGTAGAAATTCAAGTGCAATAGGCTCATACTTTTGACCATTTGGATCTAGCTCAGAATTCAAAACAAAACTATCATAAACTTTGATCAGCATTTTAGATTGCGCAGCAACAACGGCACCATTGCTACCTAGCTTAATGACTCCTTGAAAGCGCACGCCTGTTCGATCCGTTGGTAAACCGCTGATCTGACCGATTTCACTGGGTGCAGTGGATGCGGACAGAAACGCTTTGACTCGACTTTCAAAGGTTCCAGAAACTGCATCCAAGGAAAACTGTTGCTGTTGACCATTGTCAAAAATAGTTCCAATACCTAAACTTGATTGCTGGCCAGTTTGCGGACAGCTAGCAGCTGCAATAAAATTTCCAGTGGCTCCGTTGATGTTGGCATTTCGGGCAACTCCGCGAACGCCTTCTTTCTTTGGATTACACGCACTCACTAGCAACAGTAGCGGTAATAATAGGATTAGTTTTTTCATAAAGACCTCCGGTTTCAATACAGTACAACGCAATCCGTGCGCCAACAGCTGCGTCCCAGCCTGAGGCGCTTTGTGACTACAGCGTTTTAAATTAATACGCTTATAAGCAAACCGTGTAGATATTAAAGTTAGCGTTTCATCGTGCGCGATTTGCGCGAGCGTCTGTCAAAATAATATTCACCCAAAAGGGCTAACAAAACACCGGTAACAATGGCGATATCCGCAACATTGACGACTCCCGTGCGCACGGGAATGGAAATAAAACCCAAATCAACTTTTACTCCCGTATCAAAAACCATAAAATCAATGACTCCCCCATTGGGACGAAACATACGATCCCAAAGATTGCCAAATCCCCCGGCTAGAATGAAAGAGTAAGCCACTAAATTCAATTTTGAAGTTTCATTTTTTAACAAATACCACAGCATACCCCCCAAGCCAAAAATCACAATCAGAGT
>JAYUTU010000085.1:0-14919 GCA_043754975.1 Bdellovibrionales bacterium
ACATGTTAAAAGTAATCGTCAGCGCTGTTGACATCGAGCAAGGTCAAATCAATTTTATTATTGATAAAGAAAAAAAAGATCATCATGTCGGTAAAGTAACAACCTATGCCCGTTCAAGCTCAGATCAAAAACGCACGAAGTTTAAAGATCGTGGCTCGCGAGATAAAAACAAGAAGCCGTCTCACAAAAGTCCCTCTGATAAACAGTCCTTTAATAAGAAATCATCTGATAAAAAATCCAGTGAGCAAAAACCAGCTTTTGACGTTAAAAATTTTAGACCGAGTTCAGTGATTAAGCCTGCAGGTCAATTGAATTCCAATCCGGCAACCAGTAACGGGCCCTATGAGATCAAGCCACGTTATGCCTCACTGTCTGATTATTTAGATCAAAAAAGGGATAGTAAGAATGAAGAAACCGCAAACTCGAAATCAGCAGCGAAGTCCTCTACTGGGTCCACTTCGAATCGGCCGGACTCTCAGAAACGCCAGTCGCCTTCGAACGATTCTGGTGGTTTTCGCAAAGCACGGTCTAAAAAATCTAGTCGAAAAAATAAATCTAGGTAATTTTGTTTCTTCGACCTCAAGCTCCGATGAAAAAGAGCTTTTATCCGTTCCCACGCGCCTGCGTTTGAGTTTTGAAGAATTAGGTCCTACGTTTGTCAAATTTGGTCAGCTTTTAGCATCAAGACCTGATTTAGTTCCTGACGATTATATGGAAGAAATGATGCTTCTGCATGATCAAGTGCAACCCTTAGATTTTAAAGTTATTGAAAGCGTTCTTGAAGTAGAACTTGGCAAAGACTGGAAAAAACACTTTTCATCTGTTGATGAATCCACTTTAGGTTCCGCCAGCATTGCGCAGGTTCATAAGGCTGTGATGAAGGATGGAAAAGTTGTTGTCCTGAAGGTCCAACGCCCCGGAATTGTTAATGTCATCAATGACGATTTGAATGTGCTTTACTTTATTGCCGAACTTCTAGAAAAATACATCCCCGAGGTGCGCCCATTCAATCCGGTAGCCATGGTCGATGAATATTTTAAAACCCTAGAACTAGAAACTAACTTTGTTATCGAGGGTAACAATGTCCGTAAGTTTAAAGAAAATTTTAAAACTGAAAACAATGTGCAGATCCCCTCTGTGTATTTTGATTTAACCACTGAGCGCATCCTGGTGATGGACATGATGATGGGGAAACGCCTTTCGCAAGAGGGTGCTTTGCAACAGCCCGGTGTGGAAGCAGAAGAAATTGTAAAGCTTGGTTTACGATCGTATCTAAAAATGGTTTTTATTGATGGATTTTTTCATGGTGATCTACATGCTGGAAACTTCTTTATTTATCCAGATAATAAAATTGGGCTTATCGACTTCGGAGTGGTCGGCAGGTTGAACAATAAAACTCAAACAGCTATTGTGAACATGTTAGTCGCATTATCCAAAGAAGATTACCTACGCCTGGCATACGAATATGTCGACTTGGCACCTTTTTCAGAAACTGTAAATGTGGACCAATTTGCAAAAGAGCTGCAATCGCTCATTTCTCCGTATTACGGCCTCACCATGAAACACATGAATGTCGGAAAGATACTGATGTCTTCTTCTAGCGTGGCGGCATCGCATGGATTATCGGTTCCTGCTGAACTGATGATGTTTTTTAAATCGATTGTTTCCATTGAAGGCCTTGGTCAAAAGATTGTTCCAGACTTTGATTTTTTAAAATTTACACTATCCATGGTGGGTGAAGTTGCTAAACATCAGTTTCAGCCAACTAAATTTATAGATGAAGCTGCCTTACTCTTACGTGAATCCCGTGGATTTTTAAATTCGCTACCGCGCCAACTTAATTTAATATTACGGCGCTTTAATTCTCCGGATTACCGCAGCCGCATCGAAGTTCAAGGTTTCGAAGAGCTTCGTCGTAGTATTGAAATTTCATTTAATCTTTTGTTTTTAGGAATTATTATTGGTGCTTTAATTATTTCTAGCTCTCTAATTTATCCAACAACAGTTTCTTGGATGCTTGGCGGTATGCCGGCAGTCAGTTTAATTGGTTACACTCTGGCAGCAGTTTTGGGTTTAGTTGCTGTATTTAATTATATTAAAAAATCCTAACCGGGGGGCCCAGTGCAACATATCTATTATGAATTAAGCGTTCTCGGGAAAGCGATTCATTTTAAAAATTTATCAGCTGCCGCCTTACATGTTGGATTGAGCCAACCCCAGTTATCACGAATTATTGCTAAAATTGAAGATGAATTGAAAATTGTTCTCTTAGATCGATCGGCAAAAAGAAAATCAGGTTGGACACCTGTGGCCTTTCAGCTTTCGGTGATGTTCGAAAAATCTAGTAAACGGCTAGAGGCTGAGCTTGCGAACTTAAGCCAGAATCAAGTGGTGGCAGAAATAAAAATTGGCACTTTAGAGGGGCTTTCGTCTTTTGCTATGGATACCTGTCAATTTTGTTTCGATCATGTTGGTGTTTCTAAAATCTTTATTGAAATTTATGATCTCAACGAATTAGAGGCTCACTTTTTATCAGGAAATTTAGATCTCATTTTTACTTCAAAAAGCCCAGGTCGCCAAAAATTTAAATACGCGATCGAGCTTGGGTTCCAAGTGTTAGAAAAAATTCAGACCAACATAAATTATGCCGTGCTATCAACATTTGAACATGGCCGCAGCGTGCGTAAAGAATTTGATGAATTCAAACATGTGCTTGTAACTAATTCGCTGTCCCTTCGACGGGAATGGTTCAAAGAAATCGGTGGCACCGGATTTTTACCGACTGAAGCTAAAAAAGGGAAAGCAAAAGAGCATGAACCCGTTTACCTGATCGGTTCAGAGATTTTAAATCCAGTTCTTTGGTCGCAAATCAGCTTGGGTATTGAAAACTAATCACGCCAGTAATGGCATGTATAACCATTGGGATTTTTTTGTAAATAATCTTGGTGGTAGTCTTCCGCGGAATGAAAAGGCATTGCATCTACAATTTGTGTGACAAGCGGACGTTTCCATTTGCCAGAATCTTGAACTTCTTTTTTAACTTTTTCAGCAGTACTTTTTTGCACGCTATCGACACAAAAAATAGCAGATCGATACTGTGTGCCGATATCGTTACCCTGCTGGTTTGGCGTTGTAGGATCATGTAATTTAAAAAATGCAAGCAGCACGGTTTCATAAGATATTACTTCACTATCAAAACAAACCAGCACAGATTCTGCATGCCCCGTGCTACCCGTTTTCACTTTTGAATACAAAGCATCAGCTGCAGCTTTTCCGCCGCAATAGCCAACTTCCGTCGAGATGATTCCCGGTAATTTTCTTAAAAGCTCTTCGACACCCCAAAAGCAACCGGCAGCTAAAATGGCTTTTTGCTCTTTCATTATTTGCATCCTTTTTGTTTGGCATTGCAGACTATCATTTTTTTTCTCCCATAAGGCAGAGTAATTCGAACATCGTATCAACGGCCGCTAAAGACGTAATTTGCGATGAATCAAAAGGAGGACAAACTTCAACGATGTCAGCACCTACTAAATTTTCAATTTTTAATGCTCTTAGAATTCTTTGAGTTTCATAAGTTGTTAATCCACCTGGAACTGGAGTTCCAGTGCCTGGTGCATAAGCCGGATCTAAACAGTCAATATCGAAACTGACATAGGTTGGTCCCGAAAAAGATGGCAGCGTTTTTAAAAACTCTTGAATAGGTTTTTCGCGAATATCGTCCACTGTTCGCACTTGCACCTGGTGATTGGTTACAATTTTTAAATCATCGCTACCGGCTAAGGGACCGCGGATTCCAATCTGTAACATTTTTTTTGGATCGACTAGGCCCTCTTCGATAGCATGTCGAGCGAATGCACCGTGATGGTATTCGCAACCCCATGCCGCCGGGTAGGTATCTAAATGAGCATCAAAATGAATAAAGCTTAGGGGTGCTCCATATTTCTTTTTAAGTGCGCGCAATAACGGTAGCGTTGTTGAGTGATCTCCACCAATTGAAATAAATTTTTTATTTGTTTTTAGTAATTCTGTCGCAAATTTTTCAATTTTTTCATACGTCTGGGCCTGATCGATGGGTACTGTCGGGCAATCGCCAATGTCAGCCACTTTCAAACGTTCAAATAGCGCTAAGGCACGCGTCATGTGAAAACCACGACCCAAGCTGGAAGCGTCACGAATTTGAGTCGGAGCAAAACGCGCTCCCGGGCGATACGACACAGCACCATCATAGGGAATACCAAACAGTGCAACGTCGAAATTTTCTTGGATATCTGCAATCGGCAAACGAAAGAAAGTTTTTATGCCTGAAAATCGCGGAAATTCACGCCCACTCATGGGTTTAAAGTCTTTAGTCATGGGTTTAATTATTGTCAAAATTGCCCTTGGTTACAAACAGAATATCTACTAAAGTGCTGTGTCATGAACGTTCAAACTGATCAATCTGATTTGCAATCGTGGTATTTGGCAAACCGCCGCGAACTGCCTTGGCGACAACTTAAAAGTAAAAAAAAAGATCCCTATAAAATATGGATTTCTGAAGTCATGTTGCAACAAACAACCGTTGCTGCAGTTGTTCCTTATTACGAAAAATTTATTGCTCGGTTCCCGACCCTTGATGCTTTAGCAAATGCCGATGAAGACAACGTCTTAGAATTTTGGGCGGGCCTGGGTTACTATTCGCGGGCACGCAACTTACATCGCTCAGCGCAGCATCTTGCAAAATCCGGTTTCTATAAAACAGCTGCAGAACTTATTGAATTGCCGGGCTTTGGCCCCTACACATCGCGGGCTGTCGCTAGTCTTGCATTCGACGAACCCGTTGGCGTGCTCGATGGAAATGTCATCCGGGTACTCAGCCGCCGGTATGGGCTTAAACTTAATTGGTGGAACAGCAAAGAAAAGCAGATTCTGCAGAATTTATCTGATCAATTAGCAGCAACTGAAAAAAATTCTGATATCAATCAAGGCCTCATGGAACTTGGCGCAACTATCTGCACACCCCGAAAACCTCTTTGTTTGTTGTGTCCGTGGAAAAGGCGCTGCGAGGCCTTAAAAACAAACCAAATTGAAATTCTACCGACTCCAAAACCGCGCGCTGCAGTCGAAATATGGCACTGGACCTTGCGACCACAGTTTAAAAAAAATATGATTTATTTGACACCATTAACATCCGCTCCATTTTTAAAGGATGTGCATTTTCCCGTAAGTCATGTAAAAAAATTAACAAAAAAACCTAAAAACTTTCACCTGCGACATAGCGTAACTAAATATGCGTTGTATATATCGATAGAAAAACCAGATCTGAAGGCACAGACACACAAGCCAGGCAAATGGGTTAATCTAAAAGATGTGAAAAAAATCAATCCAACTAGCCTACTAACTAAAATTTTGAAATTTACCGAAAAAAATGGCACAGTTTAACGATGACGATAAAACTGAAGTTTTTTATATTTATACTCTTAAGTGCCAGTTTTTTTCAACGTGCTACTCAGGCAGCTCCTCACCCGATGAGTGGCAGTTCTTTAATAAATCAGGTACAAACCAGTTCTGTTTTTAGTCAAATGGGCTTTCAAATAAAGAAAATTCCGGCTGACTGGATTTTAAAAACTCCAGTGGTTGTCGATGGTCAAATTATTGAAATGGCTCCTATCCATTCGGTCTATAAATCAGTTCTTAGTTTTTCTGCCGAAAAAGTTTCGCCAAAAACAGATTTAGAAAAATACGTTCGCCAGTATCTACGCGACTACAACCAGTACGGATTTGAAGTGATCGGGCTGCAGTCGCTGAAGCAATCCGGATTCAATTCAGTGATCGTTGATCTCAATCAAAAAAGTAAAGCCACCAGGTCTCGTCAGGTTTTTTATAAAAAAGAAGATAAAATTATCCTAGCAACCTGCATTGATAGCTTCGAAAAATTTAACAAAACAGTTTTAACATGCAATGCAATTTTGGACACCTTCCAGTGGCGGCAGACAACTTTATGATTTTACAGAACTACGAAAGAATAAAGATAAAACAAATCAAAGAGCTGGCAGAGCTTTTTGGCTTTGAAACACGCAACAAATATTCAATTCAAACCAAGGACGGTGCAGTGATCGGGTATGCCGCCGAGCAGGGCAAAGGCTTACTTGGGCTGCTCCTACGTTCCGTTTTGGGTCACTGGCGAAAGTACGAAATTCAATTTTTTGATCCGCAAAAAAAACCACTGTTCAAAGCATTTCATCCATTTCGCTGGTTTTTTCAAGCTTTAGAAATTTACGATCAAAACAACAAACTGATCGGCCGCCTAGAGCAACGCTGGGGAATTTTAACAAAAAAATTTGATGTTCATGATGCCTCGGGTGCTGTCGTTGCCACAATGAGATCGGGCCTATTCCGTATCTGGAGTTTTCCAATTAAAAAAAATGGTGTGGACTATGCGCTGATTAGTAAAAAGTGGGGCGGTCTTTTAAAAGAAATATTTTTAGACGCTGATAGCTTTATTTTAGAATTTCAAAATCCGCAGATCAATGAACAACAAAGGCAGGTTTTACTGGCCTCTGCGATATTTATTGATCTTCAATACTTTGAGAAAAAAGCCGATTAACCAAATATTTTTTTAATAATTGATTTCACTTTTGTTCCTAGGCCCTTTGATGGAGCTGAGGATTTCCCCGCGTTGCTGCGGAAAGATTTTGTTGATTTAGTCTGCTCTTTTTTCACGGCAACCGGCTTGTTTGCAGTCGGCTTAACCAGGTGTGCCTTGGGTCCGTTGTTTTTTGCCGGAGCATGAATTTTACGTTCCGAACGATCTGCCTTCGGTGCATGGGCTGCCGGTCCTGCCGCTTTTCTTTCGATTGGCTTAGGCCCTGACTTCACGCCATCTTTAGGAATTGGCTTACTCGCACCAGCATTAAGATCTTTTTTAAAATTTTCAGAACGGGCTGGTCGCTCAGATCGCTTTCCATCGCCACGTCCGTCAAATGATCTTGGTTTACGATCGCGGTCATGACCGCCGCTCGCACCAGGTCGGCTTTTTGAACGATCAAAACGATCGCCATAATTTCCGCGCTGCTCAGATTGTAATTTTTTATAATCTTTTATGACATCGGCATCTTCAAGATAGGAGTTCTCAATCTTCTTTTTCGTGTACTCTTCAATACGACTCAAAGAATCGATATCTTTATCACACACCAGGGAAAAGGCTTTGCCCTCGCGCCCGGCACGACCAGTTCTTCCGATTCTGTGCACATACGATTCAGCATCCTGGGGTAGCTCAAAATTAACGACCATATCCACGCCATTAATATCTAATCCGCGCGCAGCAACATCAGTTGCCACTAGAATATTTTGATCATTTTCTGCTTTAAACTTTTCAATGACTGCGTTTCGTTGTGGTTGTGAATTTAAACTAGAAATCCCCATCGCTGGAATATGATTATCCATCAAGAATTTAGAGATACGGTCCACGTTATGTTTAAAATTTGTAAAGATCATCGCCTGTTTTGGATTTTCTTTTTTTAGCAACGATAACAGTTGCTGGGGCTTCTCGTCGTGACCCACATGCATTAAAAAATCTTTCACATGATCTGCTTTGGCCTGATCACGACTGATATTAATTTCAACTGGTTCAGCACCGAATTGATAAGCCGTATTTAAAACGTCAAAATTTAAGGTCGCGCTGAATACCAAGAACTGACGATCACGTGGAACTCGTCCTAAGACAAATTTCATATCGTCTTTAAATCCCATATCAAACATGCGATCGGCTTCATCAAAAATGATGACTCGGACTTGCTTCAAATCAACGTGGTTTTCTTTATATAAATCAATCAAGCGCCCCGGAGTTGAAACAATAAATTGTAGCCCTGATTTCAAGGCCTCTTTTTGTTTGTCGTATCCTGTCCCGCCATATACCGGATGACTTTTGATCCCTGTGCCAGCAGAAATTTTTAAAACATTTTCGTGTATCTGATCCGCTAATTCACGCGTTGGAACTAAAATTAGTACTTGGCTAATTGGTAGCCAGTTTTTAAAAGCGCGTTCGTGATCAGGATCTGCTTGAGTCCGCAGAATTCGTTCGATTAATGGAACTAAAAAAGCAGCCGTTTTACCTGTGCCGGTTTGGGCTAAACCCGCCACATCTGTTCCCGCCATAATTAGCGGAATGGCTTGCTCTTGAATAGGAGTCATTTCAACGTAGTTTAGTTTTTCGATTGCAGTATTAAGACGCGGTTCCAGGTTTAATTCAGAATATTTCATAGCAAGCTATGTGATAGTCGTATGCGGTTTCACTGTCACGCGTTCACAGCCGCAACCGCTGACTTTATGCATTGTGCAATTTTATGAAATCTCGCAGAACTGTGGTGAACTCTTCATATTTTTCAAAGTGAACCCAGTGTCCTGCGCCCGATATTTGCACACCTTTTATGTTTGGATTTACCTGCTGCATTTTTTCAAATGTTTCGGTTTTCAGCACATGTGAAGTTTCTCCGCGCACCAGGAGCACCGGCATTCTAAAAGAGCTGACTTCAAACCAGCGGTCTTTGGTGTGCCCGTCCCGAACAATCGAGATAACTGCATCTTTAGAAAATTTCCAGTCGAAAGTATCTGCTGATTTTTCTTCTAAATTAGCCTGCAGAAAGAGGGACAATACCGAGGGCGATTCCTTCGGCGCAAAAACCGTTAAAAAAGTAGTGTTAAAAAAATCTTTGATCTGCTGCTTAGACGTGAACGGAGTTGGTATCGAATTCAGCATTTTCTCATAATACTGATAGGATTTAGCATCAGAATCGGGCCCCATATCTTCGATCGTCAGGGTCTGCACTTTGTGCGGAAACAAATGCGCAAAAACCATAGCATTTCGACCGCCCATTGAGTGCCCCACCAGGTGAAACTGGTTCCATCCCAGCTCGTCGGTTATCTTGTTCAAGTCTTCAGCAAAAATTTCTGGTGTGTAGCCACTTTCAGGTTTAAAGGACCGCCCGTGTCCCCTTTGATCATAGATCAAACATTGAAACTCATTTTCTAAGCGGCCCGCAATTTTTCGCCAGTTTGCTGAAAAAGCCATAAGGCCATGAATGAACACAATACGGCTTTGCGAGTTCGTACCCAAAACCGAATAGTTGAAATTATCTAAGAACATTGATTTTAAGTACTCGACTTGAAAACGAAGCTCAATTAAAAATGTAGAGACATGACTGAAATGACCAAGTCTTCACTGACGAAGATTTATACTGAAAAACTACACCAAATGCAGGATGCCATCGACCCCCAGGCAATCGGCATTTTAAAACGCTTAAAAGAAGGCGGCTTTCAGGCCTACCTGGTCGGCGGCGGCGTTCGGGATTTACTTGTTAGTATTAAACCCAAAGATTTCGATATTGCCACCAACGCGCTCCCAAATATGGTAAAAAAAAAGGTCCCCTACAGCTTCATTATCGGCAGACGTTTTAAATTAGTTCATGCACGCCGGGGTGAACATATTTACGAAATTGCCACATTTCGTAGAACAGCTTCAGCGGAAGAGCTTGAAACCACCGCCGACGATGATCGTTTATTTACTGAAGAAAATTTTTTTGGAAATATCGAAGAAGATTCCATGCGCCGCGATTTTACTATCAACGCCTTATTTTACGATCCGATCGATAAAAAAATTGTCGACCACTGCAAGGGCTTAGAAGATATTCAAAGCCACGTGCTGCGCATGATTGGCGATCCGGTCACGCGTCTCAAAGAAGATCCCATTCGTAGTCTTCGCGCCATAAGACTTTCGCACAAAATAAATTTTTCGATTGCACCCGATCTGCGCCAAGCAATATTTGATTGCAAAGAGGATTTAAAGCGCTCTGTTCCTCCACGCAGACGCGAAGAGTGGCTTAAATTTTTTCGCTTACCACAAGTCGACTTAGCTCTGATGGAGCTTTTTGATCTTGGGCTTTTGGAGATGGTATTACCATCGTTTCACAAATTATTTTTAGACGAAACTTTACGTGAAGAATTCTTATGTTACCTGCGCCAAATGCAATATGCAGGAATTGATTTTTCTGATACGGCAGAGCTTTTTTCAACAATAGTTTACGCCTTCTTGCTGGTCACAAAACCTGAAGGCTTCAACCCGAATAAATTAGAAGACGATGAAACTTTTTTAATTTTTTGTCGTGATGAACTGGGAATTTTTAAAGGTGAGATTGCTATGCTGTTCAAAACGTTGCAATTTATGCATTCGCTAAAAAAAATAGTGCCTTACAAACAAAAGGGCGAACGCCGGCAATTCTCTTTAATACACAACCACAGCTTTGAATTTGGCTTAAAACTAAGTTTGCTTTCTAGCTATTTAAACGCCGAAGAAATTCTGTTTTGGCTTACTGAAAAAGAGCGCTTCAAGCTGGCCTAAGCTGCTGAGCAGAGCGTATTGACTCATGGCATGCCTAACGACTCAATTTAAGCCAAATACCTAATATTTAAACACCCAAATGGCCTATAATCGATTCCACAGCTATCTGTGCCTGCTTTCCAAGGGTCCAAAAATTGCTGAAAACAGCCCAGGAGAGCGTTATGAATTTTGTATTTATTTGTTTAATATCTCTAGTGGCACATAGCAGTTCAGCAAAAACAATTGTCACGACAGTCTACAATCGACAGGCCGATATCACGATCTTAGAAAAACTAGTTCAAATAAAAGATCTCAGGCAACTTGTACGGTTAATGGAAAAAGAAAATGTAAAAATCTTTAAAGTGACTCCCAAAGAATTGGCCAACACAGAATCAACTTTTAGTTTCCTAGCAGAAGCATCTGTTACTCAGCACCCCGAATTGCAAGCAAAAATTATCGAGGTTGATTCTGGCTCTGCCTTATTTAGCACGCAGGACGAGCTGCCAAGTGCTACATCTAATATTATTTTAATTGCCAGCGACGCGGAACCGATGACTTTGATTCATGAGTTTGTGCATCACCTTTTTGAATTGCAAAATCACGCCGATACAGAAAAAATCACAGCTTCGCAGATTGAAGCTGAAAGCATTCTTCGCCGTTTTAATTTTAAAACACGGAAAGTAATGATGAATTATTCATTACTTATATCAAAACAATGGCGGGATGAAATTAAAAGCGTGATTGAGGACTACACGAGTACTGTCGACTCATCCCAAGGACATGTCAGCGCCGAAGAAGTCGCCATCGAAACCGCTTTAGTACAACTGCTGATCCAGCAAAAGTCTGTGCATCTAAATTTAGACCGAGCCGCAAATGGCATCAATAATTATGCTCTAGGATTAACAGGCCGAAGTGAAAGCCTTGTACAAAATATTTTTGCACTGAACGATTTGCTAGTTACAGACGGAATGAATCAAGATCCAGAGACTACTGATGCCGAACGTGAAGATTGGAAACTGCGCAGAACACGCGTCGAAATTAAGTTAAACGCCTACTTAAACGGACCGCTTGCCTCCATGCGAAAACAAATTCAATCTGCACAAGAATTATTAAAATAGGTTTTAGAAAAACTGCTAAAAAATACTTAAATCTCCAGTGCTGCTTTCACAATCGAATCACAATCAATATGATGCTTTTTATAGAGCTCAATTGCATTGTAAGCGCTTTGTCCGAATTCACCACGCACACCGAGCGATTTAACTTTCACATTCATTCCAGCTTGCACTAGTTGGTGCGTCAGAAAACTGCCAAGACCTAATGCGACCTGGTGATCTTCTGCAGTGACAATTTTGCCGCCGCATTTATTTACTAGATCTGTGTAATCTGCTGGGTTCAAATTATTTAAACAGCTGATATTAACCACAGCGCTGCCGACTGATTTTTTTGCTAATGCTTCAGCAGCTAGTAATGCCTGACCAACTAACGAACCAGTAGTCACTAACAAAACATTTTTTCCCGGTCCCAAATTGTTTTTTAGAATCTGCGGTTTACCCAAGTGGTAATTAATTTTATTTTCTTCTGTCTTGAAAGTTTTTGGAAAGTTCTCTCTTCCTAAAAAGAAAATAGATGAGTGTACAGCTTTACCCTGAGCACGGCGTTCTACGAACTTTTCAATTACAGAGGTCAATAGCGCTTCGGCCTCTTCGCTTGAGGATAGCGAATACAGATCCACATGCGGAATAGTGGCTAACATCGCCATGTAACTTAACGCTTGATGAGACGCTCCGTCGGCAGCGTCTTGAAAACCGGTGTGCGAAAAAATTCCGATCACTGAGGCTTCTGATAAACTTGCCATTGTTAGTGGTAAAGCGCCTTTGGTAACTCCGAATTGGGCAAATGTATCGACTACGGGAATGTAACCTTGCTTTGATAATCCAGCCGCTGCAGAAATCATGTTGCTCTCAGCAACACCCACGTCTAAACACGCATGCGGAAATTCCTTACGAAATCCTGCAACGCCCGTAGAGCCTGGCAAATCAGCCGTGACTGATAAAACAGGATATCCTTTTTTGAAAGCTGAAATCATTGCCTTAGATATTCCTGTTTGAATTTTTTCACCAGTATCAGGAATAGTGCTGGCTTTAATTTTATTTTCTAATTGAATAAGTTCTGCAATCCACGAATCAAACAGTTTTGGCGCAAGGCCTTCCGCGTGAATTTCTGCAATGAATGCAGGTAACTCTGTCGGTGATTTGCACGGAAAGCCGTGACCACCCGATGCAGATTCTGCAGTTTTTTTTGTTCCAATCCCTTTAATGGTCTTAGCCCAGATTGCTACTGGTACTAAAGGATTTTTTTCAGCTAACTGCTTTGCGTTTTCGATGACTTCGGTACAGGCTTGTAAATTATTTCCATTTTCTAAACGAATAACATGCCACCCCAAAGTCTCTAGAGACTTAAACGTCGGTGCCATCGAAAACGAATCGGCGTCGATACGTCCTGTTAATTTGGTATTGTTATCGCTAATAATTAAAACATATGGTGCTAATTTATTTTTTTGTGCAAGCCCTGGGATCGCGGCTAGGGCCTCTTTCGCTTCGCCTTCCATTGCGGCTCCGTCCGATAAAACACAAAACGTAGTGCGATTTGTTTCTGCTAATTTTTCTGCAAGCGCCAGCCCTTGCGACTGCGGAAACGCGGAACCCAGCGGACCGTTACTTAAGTAAACCCCTTCTGGAAAACAATGCACTTCGCCATGGCCGGTTAGTCCGCTTTCGAGCGAGCGAAATTTTTTTAAAGAATTTAAATCAAGCCCTGCCATTCCGTAGTTGGCTTTAAGCGCGTAAAGGCCATTTTCACAGTGTCCAGCATCATTAATTACATGAAATAGATCAAACCAGTTTTTAGATTTCATTTCGCTTTCATGAAATATAATTCCATGCAGCGCTGACATCAACTCGGCCAAAGCTGCGGGGCCTCCGTAATGAGAAGCCGCTCCACCCAAAACAGCATTCATGTCCATCAAAGCAACTAGTGCGCGTGTTGCAGTCGGATCCGCTACTGAAATTGTTTCGCCGTTATGCAGTTTCACATTTTGCGCGAATTGGGGTTTTTTGTTTTGATGTCCAGCTAAATGGTTTTTCACTTGAAGTGGTTTGATTTGTGTCATACTTATTTTTTATGTCATCACAGTTATCTATTCAAGAAATCCGCGCATTGCCCAAAGTTGACTTGCATCGCCATTTGGATTGTTCAATGCGTTGGAGCACAATGCTTGAAATCGCAACAGGTTTAGGACTAAAGATTCCTAAACTTCCGTCACAACAAAGAGCCTATTTCTTAGTAACTGAGCCCATGTCTAACTTACAAGCTGTATTGAATAAGTTTTTAACAACTCAAAAGCTTTTGGCGACTGAAGAAATTCTGGAACGACTGGCTTATGAATGCTGTGAAGATGCCTTTAACGACGGCGTCCGAATTTTAGAATTACGTTATGCACCAACGTTTATAGCGCAAGGACATGCCCATTTGTCATTTGAAAAAATACATCAGGCGTTGCTGAAGGGAATCGAAAAAGCTAAAAAAAATTTTCCGATTGCTGTTGGCTTGATCTGCATCCTGCAACGAATTCTAGATCTGGCAACAGTCGATCGTGTGACATCGTTTGCAATTGAAAATAAGGAGACGTTTTTAGCCATTGATTTGGCTGATAACGAAGACGGCTTTGAACCAAAAAATTTTGCACCGTATTTTCAACGAGCTAAAAAAGCTGGACTGAATATCACTGTTCACAGTGGCGAAGCTCCAGATCCAAGCGCCGGCCAGTATATTTTAGATTCCATCCAGATTTTAGGAGCCCAACGTATCGGGCATGGCGTTCAAGCCATTCACCATCCGCACGTTATTCGAACACTGATTGAAAAGAATATTCCGTTGGAAATATGTCCTTACAGCAATTATCTGACACAGGCCTTTAAGACTTACGCATCTCACCCCCTTAAAAAATTAATGGATTTAGGTGTTCCAATCACTCTGAATTCAGATGACCCAGGACTATTTGCCTCCGTGCTGTCGGATGACTACTTGATTGCGCAGACCGCGCAAAATTTCAGTCTTACCGATTTTCAAACGTGCAATCAAATCGCCTACAAACATAGTTTTATTTCTGAAAAGGAAAAGTCATTTGTATGGGCTTAAACATGTATTATCCACCACTAGAGCCCTTCCATTCTGAATTTTTAAAAGTTTCAGATGTGCACACGGTTTACGTTGAGCGCTGTGGAAATCCGCAGGGCCAGCCTATTCTTTTTCTCCATGGCGGACCCGGCGGCGGCTGCAGCCCAGATCACCGCCGATTTTTTGATCCAAAACATTACCACATTATTCTTTTTGATCAGCGGGGTGCGGGACGCTCCACGCCTGCAGCCGATTTAAGAGAAAATACAACTTGGGACCTAGTCGCGGACATAGAAAAAATTCGTATGCATTTAGGAATTCAGAATTGGACTGTGTTCGGGGGCAGCTGGGGATCCACGTTGGCTTTAGCTTACGCGATATCTCACCCAACA
>JAYUTU010000086.1:0-6466 GCA_043754975.1 Bdellovibrionales bacterium
GCCGATCGCAGTGAAGTTTATGAGGGTCAGCAAATCACTGCAAACTGGTACATTTATGTCCGCGGACAAATTGAATCTTTGGACCGTGCAAAGTTTCCAGATTTAAAAGGTTTTTGGAAGGAAATTATCGAAGAAGTCCCTAGCTTGCAATTTTCACCAGAAATCGTGAATGGTATTCCCTACCAGCGGGCGCTGCTAGCCAGTCATGCGCTGTTCCCAATCAAAGCAGGCACCGCAACCATCGATGAATTTAAAATCAAGGCCCGCACTCGCACGATGACAACTTTCGGTATGGGAAAATCAAATGAATTCACCAAAGTTTCAAAACGTTTGGCCATAAAGGTTTTGCCATTGCCATTGGCAGATAAGCCAAAAAATTTCTCTGGCGCCGTGGGTTCGTTTCAAGCACAGGTCCGCGCCGATGGATTGCAGTTTCCAGCCCATCAGCCATTTTCAGTCAAAGTTCGTTTTGAAGGATCAGGAAATGCCAAATTGATCGATCTGCCAAATATCAACTGGCCTGAAAATCTCGAAGTTTTTGACACAAAAAGCGAAGCTAAATTTTTCAAAAATGGTCAGAGTTATAAGGAGTTTGAAATTTTATTAATTCCGCGTGCTGAAGGCCCTATGGTTTTTCCAGCATTTGAATTTTCGCATTTTAATCCTGAACTGAAAAAATATGTCACCGTTGTGACTGAGCCACTGAATCTAATAATCACAGCCGGTACTGCGGGAGTTTCCACACAAAATGGAGTAACTAAAAACAATTCTAACGAGACTAAAACAGACGGTGTATTTCGGACGCAACCGATTATCGATATTCCTCAGGCTAACCTCATGACTCCAGGTTTACGCTACGGAATTTATCTCTTTGCTTTCTTAGCTTCTGTCGTAGCTAGTGCCATTTCATTTTTGCGACAATTAAAAAATCTACAGCACGAGCCCGCTCTTGAATTAATTGTTAGCAAAAAACTGCAGCAAATTCAAAAAAATTTAAACAGTAAAAATTTTCGTCAAGTAGGTGCTGAAAGTGTTAATTTAATCTACGCCTTAGCAACGTACCTTTCAGGGCAAAAAACAACCAGCCAAGAGTGGCACAAGCTGGCTGAAAATATGCCACTCAAACTAAAAGAAAAATTTCTACTTGATCTGACTGCAGCATTTGATTTTTTCCAATTATTGGGATTTGCGCCTGAAGCAGTGCATTTACAAGTTCTGTCGGGGAACACAACTGAAGCACAAATTGAAAAACTAAAAAAGTTAGCGGTAGATATTGGTCGAGAGCTAAAGAAAAACGATTCTGAGTCCTAGCGACAAAGGTCTAGTTTTTATCGTAAGAAGCAGCACATTATTAGAAAAAAAAGTTTTATAAATTTGAAATTATCAAATTAGATTTATACTCTAGGAACTTAACGTTTGGAGTTTTCTGTGAAGATGAGTTTAAAATCTATCGGAGTGGTTTTGTTAGCGGCGGCTTTTTTGTCTGGTTGTGCTCACTCGACGAGTTTAACCACAGCCAGTGAATCCACAAGCGCCACGGATGCAGAACCGGCTCAGTTTCGAGTCCAAGATCTAAACGCCACAGCGCCCCAAGTTGCGGAAGAACTAGAGATCATACCAACAGAAATTAATCCATCCGTTGAAAAATGGATTAATTACTTCCAGGGACGTGGTCGCCCCCACATGGAGCGCTATCTTTTGCGCTCCACCAGGTATGAGGCTTTGATGAAAAAAGTTTTACGCGATAACAAGCTACCCGAAGATTTGTTCTATGTGGCTTTAATTGAATCTGGATTTAGTTCTCAGGCATTCAGTCATGCCTCAGCGGTCGGATACTGGCAGTTTATTCGCGGCACTGGAAAGCGCTACAAATTGAAGATTAACCAGCTGGTTGATGAACGTCGGGATCCGGTCCTTTCGACTCAGGCAGCTGCAAATTATTTCAAGGACTTGTATAAATTAACGAACTCTTGGTATTTGTCGATGGCTTCTTACAATGTTGGTGAAGGTCGCATTTTACGAGTTGTTCGAAAGTATAAAACGAATGATTTTTGGGAGCTTTCTAGAAATAAACGGGCCCTTCCACGAGAGACCGATGATTACGTTCCAAAATTTATTGCAGCAAAACTCATTGCTAAAAATCCAGATAAGTACGGGTTTGATGGCATCGATTACATGGCGCCAATTGAATTTGATCACATCACTGTAAATCAGCCGATTAACTTGCGGGTCATGGCAGAAAAAATGAATTTGAATTACGAGGATTTCAAAGCGCTAAATCCTAAATTCAAAGGTGAAATTGCACCTCTAGATACGGATTCTACTTTAGGATTGCGAATTCCCGTTGGTGGTTACGAGGTCGCTATGAAAGCTGCTCAAGTAAGTATTCCAGAAAAAGTGGAATACGTCGCAGACCAAGATGAAATTCAAAATTATAAAATTCGCCGCGGAGATACATTTTCCACAATTGCACGGCGCTTTCGCACGAACGTTGCTTTTCTGCGAGATTTAAATGATTTTCCACGCAAGAAAAAGTTGCGCTTAGGCCAAGTGATTATGGTTCCAGATCGCACGCCTTTGGAAGTAAAGCGACCGGAAGTCGTTGCTAGCACGAAGCCAGCAGCTTTAGCGGCTGGAAATTTCTATATTGTGCAACCGGGTGATTCATTGTGGTCAATTGCAGAAAAATATAAAGTGTCATTGCTGACACTGCAAAAAGTGAACAACATCAATCGCAAAAGCAAATTAAAGTCCGGCTCGAAGTTAGTGATACCATCTGATGCAAAAAGTGATGGCGATAGCAAAGCCAGCGAAAGCAAAAATTCTACTTACAAAAAAACTAAAATAAAAACGAAGACTGTGCGGTTAAGTAAGAAATCCGGCAGGATTGCTAAGAAGTAGATTTAAGTGTTGAGTTTCGGAATTAGAATACAGAAGTTGAACCTTTGAATGTGCAGTTGGCAGCAGGATCCGAATGCACAAAAAGAAAATGCAAGTTTTTCATCAATAAAAAACTTGCACTAAGGGGAATGAAACCAATCCATGATATAATGTTTAAAACAGATTTTTCCTTCCATTGCGATTTTCACCGCAGGCTTTTTTATCCTTTGGCAGCTGGCTGGCACTCTTTCGATAAGCCCCTGTAGCTTTGCGTCCCCGAGTTTCCTGGGGTTTGCCTTGAGGCAAAAGAAGGACACGGTCAACCCGTGTTCTAAAGTCCGCTAAATGCCTCCTATTAATTAAATTGTTAATAGCGCAGAACTTTTCTTTTACTTCGTTTGGTAAGATATTTTATTGGAGCTACTTCACTTCGGTGATTTATCATTGTGACTGTATATTCTTCTCACAAACGTCCCCCATTTTCCTCGACAACTGACCTAGTTGACTTTTAGGCTTACGTCGATGGTTGTTACAAGAGAAAGAATATCTTCAAGACAAAAAAGTTTCCAATTTTTTTTAATATTTATCAAAATAACACTGAGATTGTTTTATTGTGGAACACCAATTGCGCGTAAATAGCCTCTGTGGCCATGGCCGTTTTTGCCCACGCCCTCCATGTATTTATCTTTGAGATGGTTGCTTTGCACTGAGTTCACAAATTTGAGAAAGGTCTCGTAACCAGGAATGTTTCCAATACTGTTTTCTGCAGGTTTTCCAGGGAGACTGCCAGAAATAGTTCCCGGATTAGTTCCAGGATTACTACCTAACTTATTTCCTGATTTACTAGTCGTGCTAACAACGGCTTCTTTCTCGGTAGCTGTGGCATCAGAAGATAATTTAATACCTGCATACTCAACGGGAATCTTTATTTCAATGACACTATCTTCGGGAGCATAAGCCTGAATCGTTTTGCCATATTCATAAACGAATAGCGAAATCGACTTATCCAAAGTAATTTGAACTTGAAAAAAAGCATTTTTTACGGTGTCAAAAAAATCAATTGCCAGAGATATTCGCTCATACAGATTAACAGCAACCTCTCTAAAAGTTGCTGATTCGTGATGGCCAAGTTTCAATACGAGCAGCATAGCCTCAACGGATTCGGGGTTCGATTTATTAAGCTCCAAAGCCAAGGTTTCGCGAACAATAACTTCGTAATTCTTTAAAAACTCTGCTGTGCCCAGCATGGCTAAATATTTATCAGCTATGTACATTCTTGGCTTAAATACCGCACCGTTAAAACGTGCGTCAGGAAACTTGAATTCAAAAAAGGAATACTCTTTAGTAAATGGTGCAAAAACGACATTCTTAATTGCAACAGCTCTGTTAGTGGCGATAGTTCCATATTTTCGTTTGCGCGGCTTCACTGTGACATCAGTTAAGTCGACGCCTTCGCCCATTTCGAAGCCACTATTTTTTAAGTTAATTCGATATTGATCTAAATAAATTGTATGAGTCACGTTGACAAAACCTGCAGTAACTTTGTCGCGAGCTGAAATCAAAACCTGAAATTTTGCCAAGTCGCGGCCCAGGCCGTCAATCAGCAACGAAACTTTTGAAGTTAGCAAGGTCCATTTTTTTTCAACCCGGGCACCAGTGGTGCTTTTAAATAAGCTTTTCACAGACTCTTTTAGCGCGGAGGCCATTCCCGGCGACATCTCTTGTTTGGCAAAAGGATCACGAAAAAAAATCTGACTGCACTGGTTTGCAATTGCTGGGGCGGTGAACGTGAGTATCATTAAAAAAAATAGTGCCCTTTTTTTCATTTGATAATTTCAACTTTCTTTTTGTGCTGGGGGTTCAAGTGAGCCGCATCCACAGGTGGCTGCAGGTCCTGATTTTTTATAAATGAAATTAAGCGCTGATACTTTGTGGGATTTATTTCTAATACGAAATACTGAAGTCCCGGTCCGCGTTGGCCCACAATTTCTTCGGAGAAAACTAAGTATGTATGCCGCAGACCGGTTTGCTCATTTAATTTATCCATAACAAAGAGTGCATCTGGTTTAATAGCAATTTTTTTAGTTCCAGTATCTAGGTCCGCTAAGCCAAGATGAGAGTTCGCTGGAGTTGAAGAAATTTTTTGTGCCTGAAGTTTAATTTCTTCAATGTCTTGGCGTAGTTGCTTGTCTGCTTTTGGGATAGGTAAACCGTTTATGGTGTTTGTGATCATAATCTGGGTGATTGCTGGTGGAGTGTACAGTGGAGCTGTTTGAATCGGTTGAGGATTTATAAAATTTGGCCCGAATACCAAGTACATCATGCCGCCACCGATAAAAAATTTAAAGGGCTCTTTAGTTAAAACATCAAAAAATACTTTTTTTGCACGACCGACTTGAAATTGTGCCTTTATCCACAGTAGGTTATCTGACAAGAAAATCTGTCTGATTTTCTCTTTCTCAAAATACTCAAAAAAATTGGCGAGCTTCGCAAAGGCAGTCAGCAATTTACCTTCAACAACCAGTGGCACTTTCAGTTTCAGCTCCAACCCGTGCGGAATATAATCTTTAAGGTCGAATTCGGCCTTGTTAATTTTTAGTTGATCATTATCAATTAGATCCTCTGAAATTTTGAATTCTTTTCCAGTCGGGGTAACTAAAATAATTTTATCTTGCAGAACAAAACGCGGTGCTCTTTCAGATTTGGATTCATAAGTCAAAAGCAGGGAATAGCCATCTCGGATAGGAATGCCCAAAGTAAATTTATTTTTAATAAGTACATTTTTATCTTCTAATTTAAAATCAGAATTGCGAACGACCATGCGAACCATTTCTAAAACACTGTGATTCACATTTTTTGAAAATTCTTCTTGTGAAACTATCAGTTTAGAATTTGATTCGCCATCCGCAGTTTGCGTGATCTGTAGCCGGTTCGACTCAGATGCAATAATCTGCGGCTTGGAGAGTTCCGGAAACATCTGAACGCAAGTTTGCGCCATCACCTGGGCGCTAAATAAAAATAAAATGAAGGCTGAAGAATAAAAACAAAGTCTCATACTGCGTAGGTAGTACAAGTTAGATGCCTAAAGCATCGATTTTAATGCGTTTTAGATAGATTAGGCTGCAATTTTCCATATTTAAATTCGAGCAAGCCACTAATTGGGGAGCGCTGTAAAAAAAATTGACAGTGAGCTAAATCGCCTCACTTTAGCCAAAAATTCATCTTCACATCAGTCAAATACGGCCCGACCAAAACAATGACGACTTGATTGATGCAATGACGACTTGATTGGTGCAATGACGACTTGATTGGTGCAATGACGACTTGATTGATGCAATGACGACTTGATTGATGCAATGACGACTTGATTGATGCAATGACGACTTGATTGATGCAATGACGTACTTGCAATACGCAACGTTGACCAACAATTTGCCCTCTTTGAAATTCAAGTGCTGTGTGCTTTGTTCTGGTCTTTAAAAACCGCAAGCTTTAGCCTGTACTAAACACAGGTGCTGCGAACTTTAGCCAAGCCGAATAGTAATTCTTCCGCGGGCAGTAATTCACAAAACCCAGAGCCTCTAAA
>JAYUTU010000087.1:0-6448 GCA_043754975.1 Bdellovibrionales bacterium
GCAGCTAGTCAATGGAATATAAGTGGGGCGGGGGCTTTGATGATTAATTATGGTTTTTTACCTCTAATTTTGCCTTTCTTTCTGACACTCGTTTTAGCATTGAGCGCTTGTGCTTCAGGAGCCTCTCAGCTGCTAGACGGTCGAACCCTGCTAGAAGTACCGACAACAACAGTAATCCAGCGGATTCAGCCGGGTACGGTCCTTATTCTGGGCGAAAATCATGGTGTGGCCAAGCACCGGGACCAGCATCTTATTCTGTTAAACTTAATCCGTGGGCAGGGTTTGAAACTTTCAGTCGGAATGGAATTTATTAACTACCCAGACCAACCGTTTCTCGATCAGTATCTCGGCGGTGAGCTGGCTGAGGAGAATTTTCTTAAATTAATCGATTGGAAGGGCTTTTCCTTTGAACTCTACAAACAACAAATTCTTTTTCCTAGCTTTGCCAACGGAGAAACTACACGCGGACTGAATGTTCCCCGAGCGATCACATCTAAAATTGCGAAAACAGGCCTGCTCAGCCTGACTCCTGAAGAGCGGCAACTTTTGCCACTTGATTTTACCCTGGGCAGGGACAGTTATAAAACGCGCTTCGCGAATGTTATGCATGTCCCCGTGGGGCCAACTTTGGATCGCTATTTCGCTGCGCAGTCGGCTTGGGATGACACGATGGCCGAGCAAAGTGCAAAATTTATGAATGCAAATCCCGAGCAGGTTTTTGTTATTGTGGTCGGTGAGTTCCATGCGCAGTATGGTGGTGGTTTAGCAGATCGACTTTTAGCTCGGCGACCTGATACGAAAATTTTAACAGTTTCTCAGATCCAAAGCACCAAAACCTTAGACGACGGTTCTGAGGTTCCGCTAACGCAGGAAGAACTGCAAAAAGAAGTTGCCCCATCCAGTACCGAGGGCCCACGAGCTGATTTCATTTGGATCTCAACGCCGTAACACGGATTTATTAATCTAAGTTTGCGACCACGGCATCATGCCCAATCCATGCCACTGGTTTTTTAGGACTTCTGCCGTCGTGAAACATGATGTAACCGCAGGCTTTAAATATGAGTTCACTCATCGTTCCAGTCATTAAAACTTTTTCATCTTTATGTAAATCGATCACATCGTCAGAAGTTTTTAAGGTTAATTCTAATTGCTCTTTTTTCGAGTGCTGAGGCCAATTTTTATAAAGACTTGTTTCTTGGACAGACGGGGCTTTGAAGTAGGCATCGACAGAGGCATAAATTTTTTCAAGGTCATCTGGTGATTTTAAAACACGCTCGCACTCGGCACTAATCTTTGCAGTTAGTGCCGAATTTGGTTTATCTTTTTTGAGAGCTCGGACTAAATTATACACGGCTATTTCAATGCCCTTAAAAACTGAACTGGAGTTGGTTAGAATTTCAGGACAGTTATAAACACAGCAAGCGACTCCTCTGGCAAACCACGTTTTCGCAAAATTTTCTAAATCTACTTTAGCCCAGCCCTGTATATACGGCGCGTAGGACTGCCATTGATAGGTACCACTGATAATAACTTCAGTGCCGTGGTAGCCATAGGCTACGTAACTGACCGTGCCGTTGGTTTCTTTTAGTTTTTCTCTAATGGCAGTTGATTCTTCGATCAAAATATTAAAAGTCTGCGCAGTGACTTCATGGAAATTCATTTCTAGAAAACGTCCAATGCCACTTTCCCAGAATGATTTTGAAGAAATATAGCGATCGCCAGTGCCTTTAAAAACTCGGTTCATTAAGGGGAGTACAATTTTGCAACGGGGAACTCCACCTGCCATCAAGTGAGCAAAGTGAACGTGTTGGCCTGGTTTTATTAATTTTTCGACTTCGGACATAAATTCAGCCGTTTGTTTTTTGAAACGAGTGCGCCCCTGATTGCGGCAGATTTCTAATGCTTCAGGCGGAACCGCGGCACTTTCCCAACTGCTTAGTTTGACATCTTTTAAGTAATCATTCGGCGTCTGTCCGGTCGGGTCCTTTTCTAAATCAAAACCAGCCTCCAAAGGAACATTGATGAAGGGTTTCGGGATGGCTTCGGTCTCTTCGGGTGTTAATTTTCTAATATTTTGATTCTCATCTCGGCGGCCCACGGTGGCCCGCACAACTGTGACACCAAATTTTTCAGCCTCTTCGACTAAACCGTTGGCGTAGCCTCGCTGGAAGAGCTCTCCGAATAGGACCAGCAAGTCCCCTTTTTTAAAGTGGGCTGGTGCTGGTTTGCCCCGGATGGGATTGTAGTCTTGCATGATGACTCCTATCTAGAGCCAACATAGTACGTGAGACTACGAGTTGACTCAACACTCAGTCGTTTGACACGATTAGTTGATGCCCACTATTTCTTCGAAACGTCTTCCCCGCGTAATTAGTATGGTTCCCTCCTGGACAGAAACTTTGTTAGAGGCCGGCATCCACGTCGTTGGCCGTACACGCTACTGCATTCATCCTCAACAAAAAGTGAAAAATTGCCCTATTGTTGGCGGTACGAAAAATTTAGATCTGGCGATCGTTAGAAATCTTCAGCCGGATTTTGTTGTTCTCGACCGCCAGGAAAATACGACCGAGATGTCAGACCAACTCAGCGGATTAAACTGTCAGATTCTTGTTTCAGATGTGACGTGTCTTAAAACTCTTGAAGCAGCGGTGTTAGAAATTAGCGTTTGTCTAGAAAGTGCGGCTTTAGCTTCTTATGCAGATCGTATTCGGGAATTAAAGCCTACCGATCAAAATCTATTTCTAAAAAACATAATTCTGCATGGGGAAGTGCCAGATTTGCAAGTGACAAAAAATTTTGAATACGTAATTTGGAAAAAACCCTACATGGTTGTTGGTAAAAATACTTTCATCGCTGATGTTTTTAGACGTGCTGGAATCAATTTACAGCACGAAAAAAGATATCCGGAAATTTCTGCTGGTGAGTTAAAAAAAACGTTTTGTTTTTTTGCAAGTGAACCATATCCGTTTGCGAAAAAATTTACCGAGCTTCAACAGGAAGGTTTTCGCGGAGCCGTCGTTGACGGTGAGAAGCTGAGCTGGTTTGGTCTTCGTAATTTGCGATTTTTAGAAGCTAGCCAAATAGGAACTCCGTAATTTTCTGAGTGGCATAGCGATTTTTTTCTAAATGTCCAATGAGTAATTTTTTAAAATCATTTTTTTGTAATGCTTTTATTTTTTTAACAGCATCTAAAAATTCTGAAGATGACTGTACAACTTGCACGACAGGGACCTCGTTCATGATCACGTGCTGGTATTGAAGTCCCTCTGGTGAATTCGCAATATGGGGGCCGGTAATGACAGGTATTGCACAACACAGGGGCTCCATTACGGAATGCACTTTTGCCTTAAAAGACCCGCCAACAAATGCGCCATCCGCGAGACGATAAAAATCCGCCAAATAGCCGACTTTATCAACAAGAAGAATATCTGCATTTGTGGACGTTAAATCAGACAGTTTTACGAACGTTAAATTCAAATCTCGAAGACTTGTTTCAATTCTTTGCATCGTGTCCAAATCCACTTCGTGCGGACTCCAAACGATTTGGTAGCCTAGCGCTTTTAAATCCTTTAGTAGCGGTACAAAAATGGCCTCGTCAGCAATCCACGTCGATCCAAAAACCAAATACGGCTGTGAAAACTGAAACGGAATTTTCGTGACTTGCTTCAGCCTCCAGAAGACTTGATCAAAGCGCGTGTCACCAGGGGCTAAGACGACGACTGAATTCGGCACGATGGTTTCAAGCACCTTTTGTTGCATGGGGTGAGTGCAAAAGATCCCTGTGAATGAGCTAAGAAATATTTTTGACCACAATCGATTGAATAATCCGAGACTCGGGTTATAGGAAATGACATAGATTTTTATTTTACGTAAGGACAACTGAAAAATTAATTCCGGCCATAAATCCGTACGACCGAAGTAAAAGCTACTTGGATTTAATGTCTCGATAATTTTATTCAACTGTGCCGGCTGGTCCCAGGGTAGCGGAAAAAAATAGTCTACATGTAGTTTTACATTCTCAAATAATTTAACTGCTGACGGTGATGAGTAAGAAACAACGATCGAAACAGTTGGTTTCAATTTCTTATGCTCACGAATAAAGGACTTGAGATATTCAATCTCTCCGCTGGAGGCGTGTAACCAAATGACAGTTTCATTCAATTGGGGGAAGATCGTGGTTTGCTCACGCAGGTGAATCCAGGCTCGATATTTTTTATCCAAACTGCCCTGAATGAGCAGCACGATTTTTTTTAACACGGCATAAAACGGGCGGTAAACTAACAGAATACTTAGTTTCATCATGATAATTGGTGTAACCTTTCAGAGACTAATTCAGGGGTTAGGGCGCGCAAGCATTCTTGGAACTGAGGATTTACACAAGGTCCCTGGCCATGTTTGCTGCAGGGACGACATTTTAATTTTTTTTCTAAGATCACAGTTTTAGTCCGCGAGGGAAATCCGAATGGTGCAGGCCCCATTAATGCAATTGTCGATTTACCAAGCTGCTCAGCAATATGCAAAAGCCCTGTGTCATTGCTGACAACAGCACGTGCATTTTGAATGACTGCTGCAGATTGCAGAAGCGTTGTTTTTCCAGTTAAATTAATGACATTTTTAAAGCTATCTAAGTGAGCCGTGAAAGAGTCACTTCTGCCAGCAAGCACGACAAAAGTTTTATGCGGATTTAATTCAATTAATTTTTGCCAATGAGAAATAGGCCAGCGTTTTAACTCGTAAGCGGCAGAGGGCACTAACACAACATATGTTTGTCCTGACAAGGCAGGAAACAAATCTTTTGTTTCCTGGAGTGTTGTTGGATGTAAAAACAGTTGCGGAGTGCTGGGTAATTTAAATGGAAAATTCCATTTTTCTAGTGGCTTAATAAGATCACGTTGGCCAGAAAAAGGAATTTCAAACAAATTAATTCGAAACTGCAGCAAAAGAAAACGCTTCCACCGGTACATGGGGCGAACTAGTTTTTTAGGTCCAGGTAGCAACCACCGAAGCAAAAAAGAACGTAAATTATTATGAGCATCATAGATGTGAGAAAAGTTTTCTTTTTTTAATTTTTTAGCCAAAGCAAATAATCCCGCGAGGCCCAGGTCTTTATCTAATTCCCAAACTTTTTCGATCGATGGATTGTTAGACGCCAGTGATGCTAAATCGCTGCGAGTAATGAAATGAATTTCTGTTTTGGAATCAGCAGTCTTTAGAAAACCGGGGATGCTCAGGGCCTGAGTGACGTCACCAATACTAGAAAATCGGATAATTAAAATCTTCATGACTAGTATGGTATTTACAAAATCTGGCACCTGTCTACGAGAGTCTTACGCAGTCTTGCCAAATATTTTGTGATGACTGTAGGCTGCGATTTACATCAGTTTAAACCCTGATTTAAGGCATAACCCTTGAACTACTTGAGGCTATGCTAAGGGTATTTCAAAGTGTCTTTCAAAGTGTCTTAATTCTAGTCATCAGTTTGAGTGGGGTAATATCTCATTCTGAGACACTAACTTCCCTTGAGGTTAAGGGGTTATCTTTTATTAGTTCTGATTTTGATAAACAGCAGAAAAGTAACTTTCTATTTTTTGGGGCGAAACTTCGTTCGGCAGATAAAAAACCTGAGCTGTTTACAGTCAATGCCTCTGGGTATTATGCTGCAGGTAATTCAGCCTTAAGTTACTTAAATGTGCCAGAGATCTATTTTACTTTACCACAAGATGAGACATCCACTATTTATTTAGGGCGAAAGCTGTGGAATTGGTCAGCACTGGACACGGATTTTAATTTAGGTTTTTTTCAGCCGCAATTTCGTTGGAATCCGCTGCTACCGGAAAATCAAGGTTTGCTTGGATTCTTCTGGGATCGAACTGCAGTGGATTGGGGATTAACCGTGTTTGCTTCCTACATCTATTTGCCAGATCAAGGCGCTAGCTATGAAATTAAAAATGGCCAATTTGAAGAAACCAATCCTTGGTTGCGACCACCGCCACAAAATATAAAATTTCAGGGCGCTATTTTACCAATTGATTACAGTATCGAACGCCCTGATACGGCAAAAGTAATTTTTCGACCGCAGCTTGCAGCCCAATTTCGTTACGGTGAAAACGTAGGCTTTTTCACCACAGCATCGGCTGCATTTAAGCCAGCCAATCAGCTGGCACTGGGCTATAGCGGGGTCTTGGTAACAAATCGAGTAAAAATTGATATTGTTCCCGAGGTCTATAATGAAATTCTTTTTGCAAGTGATCTTGGTTACCGTTTTGACTGGGGTTTTCTGCAACTTTCGGTTTTGCATACAAAGCCTGAGGCGCCCTCATTTGAAAAAAGCAGCAACACTCCTGTTTTTGAGGACAGTACAACGTGGGGGCCACGACTAACTTATAATTTAAATCCATTTCAGTTCAGCCTGGCTTTTTTTGATACTTACGGAGGCCGAGTTTCTGAA
>JAYUTU010000088.1:0-2935 GCA_043754975.1 Bdellovibrionales bacterium
TTTACTTTTTAGCGCTTCATACTGCTGAAAAATCGTTTTTTTTTGCGCTGACTTGCTAGGCATGGTTTCGATCTTACACAAAATCCGGTTGTACGGCTAGCTGCATTCAGCGTGTTTGACAACGCGGCTTGAAGAAAATTCCAATTTTGACTACTGTCAGTCAACTATTAGGGGAAACGATCATGATTGATCAAAAAACAATCGAGCGTATTGCAAAACTAGCACGGTTGAAAATTAATGAGCAAGAAGCTGTCGAGTACGGTCAGCAGTTAGCAAAAGTTTTGAATCACTTTCAGCAAATAAATAAGATTGATACCACGGGCATTGAGCCCTTAGTGACCCCAACAGATATTGAATTCTATCACAGAAAAGATGAGTCTCGAAAAGATTTTACTGCTGCTGAAATGGTTGCAAATGCACCGGAAAAAGCTGGCCAACTATTTAAAGTTCCGCCCGTGGTATAGGAAAAAATGGATTTATTAAAGGCAACATTTAAAGACGTCACCAGTGCGGTAAAGGCAAAAAAAATATCTGCTGTAGACGTAACTCAGTATTTTTTAACACGGATTGAAAAACTAAATCCGCAGCTCAACGCATTTATTGCAATAAACCCTGAAGCGCTCAGCGAAGCGAAATTAATCGATGACAAAATCAAAAAAAACGAGCCCGTCGGACCGTTGGCTGGGGTTCCCTTTGGAATCAAAGACATGTTGTGTACGAAAGGTCTGCGCACGACGGCTGGCTCCAAAATGCTCGAAAACTTTATTCCGCCTTACGACGCCACAGTTGTATCTCGATTAAAAATTGCGGGCGCAACTGTTTTGGGTAAGCTAAACCAAGATGAATTTGCGATGGGCTCCAGTAATGAGACTTCGTATTTTGGAACCTGTAAAAATCCCTGGAATACTGATTTTGTTCCCGGAGGATCCAGCGGCGGATCAGCAGCTGCCCAGGCAGCGCGACTAGCGATGGGAACAATCGGCACCGATACCGGAGGCTCGATACGACAGCCCGCCAGTTTTTGCGGCATAGTCGGAATAAAACCTACTTACGGACGGGTGAGTCGCTACGGAATTATTGCATTTGCATCGTCACTCGATCAGGCGGGCCCGATGGTATCGTCGGTCGAGGATGCTGCAATTAGTTTAGAAGTTATTTGCGGTCATGACCCAATGGATTCCACAACGTCTCAAAGAAAAACTCCTGAGTTTTCTAAAAATTTAAACGCAGACATAAAAGGGATGCGAATTGGTATTGTGAAAGAGTACAGCCAAGGTTTAATTCACCCTGACGTGCAAAAGACATTCGAATCAGCTCTTGAGCACCTTAAGAAACTTGGGGCTGAAGTGAAAGAGATCTCAGTTTCACTGACAGAATTTGCAGTGCCAATGTATTATTTAATTGCTGCTAGCGAGGCGTCTTCAAATTTAGCTCGCTACGATGGAGTCAAATATGGATTCCGTGCGGATTTTAAAAGCTTATCTTCGATGAGTTTAGATGATTTTTATTCTGAAACACGAGGCCAAGGTTTTGGTTCCGAAGTGAAGCGCCGAATTATGTTGGGCACACATTGTCTTTCTTCAGGGTATTACGATGCGTATTATAATAAAGCAGGACAGGTGCGCAGACTTTTGCGCGATCAATATATTGAAGCATTTAAAGAGTGTGATGTTTTGTTAAGCCCAGTAACAACATCGCCAGCATTTAAATTAGCAGAGCGTTCGCAAGATCCGCTGACGATGTATATGAATGATATTTTTACAACGTCAACGAACTTAGCGGGATTAGCCGGAATGAGTGTTCCATTTGGAATGTCCCATGAGGGGCTTCCGATTGGAATTCAACTGACCGCTGGACATTTTGAAGAGCAGAAAATACTTAATGTTGGATTAGCACTTGAGCATGTTTCCACTATGAATTTGCAGGTCCCCCATGTCTATTGAAAGTCGTGGCTATCAGGCCGTTATCGGAATTGAAGTTCATGTTCAGTTGCGAACAAATTCAAAAATATTTTGTTCTGATCCAACTGTTTTTGATGCCGCTGACAATGAAAACACATCCCCTGTTAGCGTGGGCATGCCAGGGACCCTACCCGTTCTAAATTCTGAAGCGATTGCTTATGGGATAAAAACGGGATTAGCACTGGGTTGTCAAATTAAGAAGCGTTCTGTCTTTTCAAGAAAAAATTATTTTTATCCTGATCTGCCAAAGGGCTATCAAATTTCACAATACGATTTGCCACTTTGTGAGCACGGAACCGTCAAGTTTTTCGTCGATGGTATAGAAAAAAACGTTAGCATTACGCGGGCTCATTTAGAAGAAGACGCTGGCAAATCAGTGCACCAAGGAGAATTCACACTTTTAAATTACAATCGAGCTGGAATCCCACTTCTTGAAATTGTGTCAGGCCCGGAAATGCACTCTGCAAAAGAGGCCGCAGAATACGGCCGCACCATTCGTCAAATAGTTAGATACTTAGATGTTTGTGATGGCAACCTGGAAGAGGGCTCCTTACGCTGCGATTGCAACGTCTCAGTTAGAAAATTAGGAGCCGAGAAATTAGGAACCAAAGTCGAATTAAAAAATTTGAATTCATTTCGGTTTGTCGAAAAAGCAATTGATTATGAAATTGAAAGACAGATTGATGAAATTGAGTCTGGAAAAAAGATTGTGCAAGAAACTCGCCTTTATGATCCGGATAAAAATCGCACCTTTACCATGCGTGCAAAAGAAAATGCTGAAGACTACAGATACTTTCCAGATCCAGATCTGTTGCCACTTGTGATTACAGACGAGCAAATTGAAAGCATCAAAAAAAGTTTGCCGGAACTTCCGCTGGCAAGAGCCTCTCGATTTCAAAAAAAAATAGGACTTTCTGCCTTGGATGCTGACATGTTAACTGCGGAAAAAGAGATTGCAGATTTTTTCGAGGTGA
>JAYUTU010000089.1:0-2932 GCA_043754975.1 Bdellovibrionales bacterium
AGTGCCTTTACCAAGCGGTTTTGTGGTAAAAAACGGCTGCATTATTTTTTGCTCAATTTCAGCTGAAATTCCAGAGCCAGAATCAGTTACCCGCAATAATACTTTACCGGCCTCAACGGCGTAGGAAATATCGACCCACTTTTCGGAACTTTCAATAGCTGCATCAAATGCATTTGATAATAAATTAATAAGGACCTGCGATATCTGGGCCTCGCGGCAGTGGATAATCACATCTGGGATTTCATTTAAAATGAGGCGCACATGGTTTTGATAAAATTTTTCTGAGCAAAGGATTAAAGAGCTTTCGACAATTTGTTTTAAACTACAATCTACCATCGGATCGCGGTCACTCTGCCTTGAATAGCTACGTAAACCTTTGATGATTTTTACGATACGAGCCACAGTCACATCAATACTTGCCAGTAAAGGTAGCGCTGTTTTCGGATCCAAAGTCCCATTTTCAATGATAAATTGAATTCGCGATGCTTGACCACTGATGATGGCCAGTGGGTTATTGACCTCATGAGCCACACCCGCAGCCATCTCACCCAAGATTGCCATTTTTGCAGACTCAATAAGTTTTAGCTTCTGATTTTCAACATTATCAAGAGATAGCAAATATTTAAATAGAAAATAAAAAAGGCTCATTAAACCAAGCAGTAAGCTGCAGGTAAAAAATAGCACTCGCCCATACCAGGCAGCCAAGTAATCAGACACTGCAAGCCCAGTAATTATGGCAAAATTATATTTTTTATTAATCCCATATCCAAAAGTCTTCATCGTTTGATCAATGTTAGATTTTGCTAAAACATTGCCGGCTTCATCGTTAATATTGAAAGCTTTGTCGAATTCTGCAGACACTGTGAGAGCCTTGCCGATTTGACTTTCCTTGCGTGGAAATCGAGCTAGTAAAATTCGATCACTGTAGGACATCATGGTGACATTTCCATTTTTTCCTACAACAACTTGTGAAAATAGTTTTTGAAAAAAATCAACGGACACAGTCGTTAAGATGACGCCCTTAAATGTATTATCAGCAGAAAACAGCCGACGAGCTAATACAATGACCCAGATATTTAAAGTTTTACTAATTACTGGCTCAGAAACGTACAGCCCATAGTTGGGATTTGCTTTTAAAGCTTGAAAATATTTTCGGTCGCTGTTGTTTGCTGTTGGTAAGACATCGGAGCCATCGCTTTCACCAATATAATTACCTTCACTATTGAGCAATTTGATGGCTGCGACTGCGGGCATATTGTGGGCGGATCGCGACAACAGATCCCGGTAGGACCTAACATCCCATTTCATTTTTGAGCCAGTGAATTCAAAAGTTTTATTGATTCCATTCATCATCAAATCAATTTTTTCAAAATTAGAAGCCGTTTCTTTTTCTAACAAGTGACTAAGATTAAGTGCAGTTTGTTGGGCTTGTACGGTGTCTGTCGTGTAGCTGCTTATCATCAGATTTGCGACCAGGCCAACCACAATGAGTGCAAAAAAAGCTGTACCTAAAACAATAGTTCTATTGCGAAAATCCAGCAGAACTTTGAGGTACTTTTTGAACATATGAGGGTATCGGATGTACTGACCCCGTGAATGAGATTTATTTCAAAAAACCAGAGCCTGGTTGGAATCCGGCTCAACCTGAAACACTTTCTTAAGTTTAGTGATCAAGTTTAGTGATCATGTAAAAAATCCGATACTTCTACATGCGAATGATGTTGCTGCGGTGTCTATCTATCCCTGCTTTCTTAGTGCTAGCGTCTTGCACCAATGCAATTGTGGAGATTCGGTCCCGGTCGCTGGGCTCAGTGCCGGTTTTTAGATTTTCGGCACAAGAAACTATTTCGCAAAACCGGGCGCCGACGCTTATTCTGGAGCAGGCACTTTTAGTTAACCAAGTGGGAAAACTAGCGCTGTATACGCTCAACACATGTGATAGTGATAGCGCCAAAGTGGGGGAAATTTCTAATCAAGCAAATTCCACGTTGACTCTCGTCAACTTGGCTGATGGTCGCCATGATTTTTTCTACAAAGCAATTTACAATCTAGGGCCAGTTCCTGAAACCGCAGCGCCAGAGCTGTCAGCTATATGTTTGCCGGCAGCTCTCAGTTACACTGTCGACGTAACCGCGCCGCCAGAGTTAGGTTTGGCTCTGACATCTGGTACTCCAACCGTCGATCGAAATATCAATTTAAATATTACCGGATGTGAAAATTCAGAGACGGGCTCGTCCAGCCTGTTGCTGGTTGAAAATTCTTTGACGAAACCGCTAGCTTCTGACCCGCGCTGGGAGAGCTGCAGCAGCAACAAAATATTTACGATCTCACCCGAATTAAATTCAAAAAATATTTATGTCTTCGCCAAAGATTTAGCAGGTAATGTAAATAGCGGAAGCCTTTCTGCCAGTGTCACTCTAACTGTAGCGCCAAATATTTCAGTGGCGAGCAGAAGTTTTGCATTTTATGTGAACCAAGCGATAACTCCGATTGCATTTACTAACTCGGGCGGTGCTATTCAGACGTGTACTGCAGACCCCGTGCTACCGCTCGGACTCAGCATTTCTAATAGTACCTGCGAGATATCTGGAACGCCGACACAAACCGGGGCCCTGACTGAACATAAAATCACAGCATCAGGAACTGGGCCAGCATCAGATGCAGTCGTGTGGATCGAAGTGAAACCGCGACCGCAGGCAGTTGTTACTTTCGCAGCAAATAGCTCTGGACCTGGGCCTGATGCGGGCGGGGGGGATACTTACTTTACACAGTTTCATGCCACCATCAGTGGCTCTGGTGTCACTGCTTACAAATACCACTTGGATAAAATTGGAACCGTAGACTGCGCGGCTGCTGTGTATTCGGCAATAACATCAGTAGCAACTCATATAATGGATGACTTAGCCCATTTTGATGGATCAAAAAAACTTTG
>JAYUTU010000090.1:0-14781 GCA_043754975.1 Bdellovibrionales bacterium
GTAGGCCTAGGTATCATGGGCTTACAAGATGCTTTCTTTCAGCTTCGCTTTGCGTTTGATTCGGAAGAGGCGATGGCTCTGTCGTCAAAAATTCAAGAAGAAATTTATTTCCATGCGCTCACAACCAGCGTGGATTTAGCAGAAAAAAATGGAGCTCACACAAGTTTTGAACAAACAAAAGCAGCCCAGGGAATTTTTCAGTTCGATCTTTGGAATGTGAAGCCAACTGACGAAAAACGCTGGCAAGCACTCCGCGAACGCATGGTTAAATTTGGATTACGTAATTCGTTGATGATTGCGATTGCGCCAACAGCAACAATTGCGTCGATCGTCGGCGCTTACGAGGCGACTGAACCACAAATTTCTAATTTATTTAAACGCGAAACTTTATCCGGCGAATTCATGCAAGTGAATAAGTATTTGGTTGGCGAATTAAAAGCCCACGGACTTTGGAATGATGATTTCAGAAATGAAATCAAAATGTCTGAGGGCTCAATCCAAGAAATCACTGCAATCCCAGAAGCGATTCGTAAGTTGTACCGCACAGTTTGGGAGATTCCGATGAAAGCCCTTATTGATATGGCAGCTGCGCGCGGAGCCTACATTGATCAGTCGCAGTCGTTAAATTTATTCCAAGAAAGTTCAACCATTGGAAAATTGTCTTCGATGTACATGTACGCTTGGAAAAAAGGAATTAAGACAACGTATTATCTGCGCTCACGACCAGCCACATCGATTACAAAAACAACTGTGAAAAAATCAACCGTTGCAACAGCTGAATCTGTTGAAGTGAGTGCCAAAGTTTTCACAGATGCAGAAGCCGTTACGTGCAGCCTGGAGAACCCAGAATTATGCGAAGCATGTCAGTAGATCTTTCTGTAGATCTTTCAGTAAATTTTTCAGTAAATGCCACAAGGAGGATGATGTGATTTTAGACCCAGGATTTAACTTAACCTTAAGACCAATGAAGTACCCAACATTTTACGAAATGTATAAAAATGGAATTAAAAACACGTGGACTGTTGAAGAAGTGGATTTCTCAACGGATTTAGTGGATTTAAATTCGCGCATGAGTGATTCCGAAAAGCATTTGATTCACCGCTTGGTTGCTTTCTTTGCAACTGGTGATTCTATTGTTGGTAACAACTTAGTGCTAAATCTCTATAAGCATATCAATTCTCCGGAAGCTCGGTTGTATTTAAGCCGTCAGCTTTATGAAGAGGCCTTGCACGTGCAATTTTATCTAACGCTGCTAGATACCTATATTCCTAATCCAGAAGATCGCGCTCAGGCATTCTCTGCAGTGGAAAATATCCCCTCAATCAAGAAGAAAGCGGATTTCTGTTTTAAGTGGATGGATTCAATCAACGATCTAGACACGTTACAAACTCAAGAAGATCGACGAAAATTCTTGATGAATTTAATTTGTTTTTCATCGTGCATTGAAGGCATGTTTTTCTTCGCAGCTTTTGCCTATGTTTATTTCTTACGATCAAAGGGAATGTTAGCAGGCCTTGCGTCCGGAACAAACTGGGTTTTCCGTGACGAAAGCATGCATATGGCATTTGCAAACCAAGTGATTCAAACGATTCGCAAAGAAGATCCAACATTATTCAATGAACAGATGCAAGACATGGTCGTGCAAATGTTAGAAGATGCCATCGACTGTGAAATGACTTTTGCAGAGGATTTAATTGCTAACGGTATTGCAGGTCTTTCAATTGGTGATATGCGCCAGTACTTGGAATATATCGCCGATCAACGTTTAGAATTGCTAAATATCGCTCCAAGATTCAATACAAAAAACCCATTCGATTTTATGGAATTGCAAGACATGCAAGAGCTAGCAAACTTTTTCGAACGCCGCGTTTCTGCTTACCAAGTTGGTGTGAGTGGCCAAGTTTCGTTTGACGAAACATTTTAAAGGTTTCGTTTGACGAAACATTCTAGCAGCTCGTTTGACGAAACATTTTAAAGGTTTCTCACAGGGTTACGCAGGTTGAAATATTCGACCAGTAACCCACCTCTTCACCAACATCAGGTATGTCGTTACCGTTGGTATCTTTGTAAGCTCTGACTGCGAAATAATGCGGAGTCGCAGCAGACAGGCCAGCGACATCACAGTAATAAGGCGGATCATTAAAAATGGTTCCCGGAGAACAGGCTCGCAAAACTGGCGGTGGATTAGACGGTGTTGTACCGCCCCCTGTCCAGTTGTTAGGTCCCGAAGCAATTTGATATTTAATACCGTTCGCTAACGAATTGACGTACTGTAAGGCAAATCGGCACCTATTTGTTGTTGGTGGAACTGGCTGATTCAAGTTTGGATTATTCATCTTACAAGTTAACGCATTAGAAATTGCCGTTGGTGCAGGTGGAGCGTAAGCAAAGCCAGTATCGGTTCCTGTTAACGAGTACGTATAGGAAACACCATCAACTAATCCGAAATCATCAAACTCAAACGCTAATGCGCTCGAACTTGTCAGCGGATTGTAACCCGCTACTGCCGCCAGTGCGGACTGGTTTGTTGTCCCAAAAATTGTGAAAGATCTGCTTAAGACATAGGAAATATTTTGATTGAATCTAGCAACTGAGTTTTTCAATGAGCACTTAAATAAATTGGGATCAACGGTTACAGAGTTAATTGAAGGCGGAGTGATTTTACGTGAAACAACAACACGGCTCAGTGGAGATTCGGAAATTCCGCCCTCTTCCGTGCGTAGTTTTAAGCGCACTAAATAATTTAAACCCAAACTGCTGTCTGTTAAAATTTTTCCAAGACGCACGGAAAAACCAAACTGCCCGTTATGGCATTGCGGGTACGTTCTTGGTGCAGGGCCGCTAGCATCTTCAGTTAAACCAATTCCTTTAGTGACCCAGAAACAATTTTGCCCTGGCGCAATTCCTGCCGAGGTCAACATGGCTCCGGTTAACTCAAAACATTTCGAGCCCTCATCGGTGCTAATATACGGGTTTACTGATTCATTTAAATCACCCGCAAAAACGTCGACTAGAATACGATTTTTTCGTCGGCCCTGATCAACGCAAGTTCCAGTAATTTCAACAGTATCGCCTTTGTCACTGTTAGCGGTTAGACTTAATGAATCGGGAGTGATTAAAAGTGCTGATGTCGTGGTCGTAGTGTCATCAGTCAAACAACTGATGTTCACGGTTGGATCACAGGTGCTCGAGGGATTTGTTAGCAGGGATTCTGCAACGGGCGCTGAACAGCCAAGAGCAAATAGAAAAAAAGTTAAAATTAGCAGAGAAAAAGAAGTTAACTTCACACTAACCGTATCGGTTTTTAGTGTAGAAAAATTTAGGAATTTTTCTTAATTTGAGACAGTATTTGCGGGTTAAAAATGGAAAGCACCGAGGACCTAGGTAAAAATAGGACATAAGTCGATAGCATCACCAACGAAAATGGCATGAGACCCAGTAAAACACCGATTGATAAATGAAATAAAACTCCAACCCAAAGCCACATCTGACGGTATTTATCATTCATCATCATGGGGGCAAAATAAATTTCAAAAACCACGGATACAAAAGTACTCACTGCAAAAAATAAAGGGACCTGGCTTAAAAATTTTAAATCGTACTGCGAAAACTGAGGATTAGCAAAAACGGTCCACAGTGCAGTGCCATCCCACCAGGTGTTACCTTTTAACTTTTCAAAGCCCGTGTACATGTAGATCGTGCAAATCTGCACCTGAATAATTCTAAAAAAAATTGCACTCAGAAAATCAGAAACTTCGTGGTCTGGTTTTTCTGTAGTTTTGAAAATTAATCGGCGCACGCTGAAATGCTCTGTGCATTTAGTAAAACAGAGATAAAATAAAAATAAGCCACCAATCACATCAGCTCCAAATAGTATGGCATAGTTTCGGTTCAAAATCCCTTGGTGAATAATCCAGGTAATCAAGAGTAATGGCCGATTGATAAGGCCAATCATGGCTAGAAAAAGTAAACTGATCAGAATCATATGCACAGTTCCAACATAGGCATCTGGCCAAAAAAACCACTGAACTAGTGGCCGGTAGAATTCCGGAAATACATGCAGTGCCCATTCGCGGGGAATCAGTGCAGTAGCTCCTAACTGATCAATGTTCAGCTGGCGGTAACAGGCCATATAAAAAAGTGTTCCACAAAGCACGATACGAAAAACCGCTAACTGTGCAAAATTATTTTTTGAAAATAAAAACTGATCCAGCTTGGTAAGTAACCCTGAGCTTAACGATGTGATTTTTTGCCAACTAGCTTGCATGCGGACACTCGTAAATATAGCGATTAATTTCTTCAGTAGACAGTAGGTTTTCGAAATCAGTAATTTCATCATTAGCAATAACCTGATCAAGTGTTGGAATACGATTAACAAATAGCTCTACCTGAATTCGTTTTGCACCTGGGTGTTTACGGCATATCCAGGGAGTAAAAAAAGCTTCAATGCGATACGGATCTAAGGCTAAAAATCGCATGGCACACGAGTCTCTTCGTTGATCTAGGCGAAAGTCTTTACCCTGGTCTTTCGATTCGGGATAAAATCCCTGAATAGTTTCGGACGTTGAATTGCCGTTGTCGTCTTCGAATAAAACAAAATAGCGCAAGTACATGGTGTGAGCCGGATCTGGTGAAAAAAAATTCCAGGTGGTGTTCAGTCCTATCGTGTTAGCAACCGGGTTAAACACACGCTGAAAATAACGCCCTAAAAACGAAGACCCATTTCCTAATACGATGATCATCGTTACAAAATAAAGAAATATAAATGTGAAAAATATTTTCTGCGCAGTCTTAAGCATGACCTTCTTCAGAGTCATCTGCTTCTTCATACATTGGAAGCTCATCCGCAGACTCCTCTGAATCGTCATCACCATGATCGTCTGCAATGGCCTCGGTGTTGGATTCAGTTTCGGTTTGGCTGAACGATTTGTCCGCTAGCGCCATCACCTGCTCTGGGGCTATGTCAGCTCCAGCAGGCTCGGGATTTTCAAATTTTGTTAGCCAATTAATATCACGCTTTGAAACCACTTCGCCCACAGCTAGTGCATCCCTGATATCTTGCGCTTTTTCTTCGTCGCGTTTTTGTTTTTGACGAATTTTTTCTTGAGCAAAAAATTCAGACGATGTTGAAATTGCCGTCAGCTGGTTTTCGATTTGGCCAAGCTCTTCTTCACCTTCGGAGTAGCTCATGGATTTTGTGTTTTCAGCTAAGGACTCTGTGACCATGGAAAGAGTTTGAATTTCTTCTGTTTCGTCACCGATGCCCTCGGGCAAAAGCTCATCAATTTGTGAAAGTGTTGGCAGTTCTTTTAAGTTTCGTAAACCAAAAATTTCCAGAAAACGCCGTGTGGTTCCATACTGCATCGGTTTTCCCGGCAAGTGCTCGGCCTTACTTTCAAAACTAACTAATCCTTTTTCCATCAAGGCCCGTAGCAAGTGGCCGGATTCAACACCACGAATCTGATCTACTTCCATTTTAACGACAGGTTGTTTGTAGGCTACAATTGATAACGTTTCTAATGCAGGCCCTGATAATTTAAATGCTCGTGTTTTGATTGTGCGAGTTAAGAAATTCATATTGTCGACTTTAGTGCGTAGCTGGTAACCACCAGTGATTTCCTCTAAAACAACTCCCCGCTCACCACCGGCATAACTAACAGCCAGAGCATCTAACACTTTTCGGACTTTATCTTTTTTGACGTTTGTTCCTTTAAACACCAGCTGAATAGAAGCTAAACTTACTGGTCGGTCGCTAGCAAATAAAATACTTTCAATGATACTGTGAATTTGCTCTTCTTCGACAAATTCCAACTGCTCTATATCAGCTGCTTCAAACGCATCGAGCTCAGAGCCTTCAATTACTGTTTCAACAGCCGTAAATTCAGCGGCGTCAACGGCACTGGCGTGAACCGCTTCACTAGCAGCATTCACATCATCAGAAACATCTGGCAAAAAACTCTCGGACTCGACTTCCTCAGATAAGAAAACACTCGCTTCGACTTCGATATCTTTTAGTGCGTTTTTTACATTCGTTGCAGCCTCATCGACTTGAACATCCATATTATTTTTCTTACGTGCCATTGTTACACCTGCTCTTCATTAAAAGGAATGTCTGTTTCTAATTCGCCCTCAGCAGCGAGGATCTCATCATCTGAAGCAATATCATCTGTAGATAAAACGGATTCAGTTTCTGTAAAACTCATTTGGGCTTTCGGGGCTGATTCTAAAGCGTCTTCTTCTTGATCTAATAGGGCTAATTCTTGTTCTGTCAGGCGCGCCGATTTTGCAAACAGCGAGTCTGCAACCTGATCCGAATTGATGCTGCCGTACTCTTCGACTCGGGAAACAACATCACCTTCGATAACCTTTTTTGTTTGAATATAAATGTCGCCATAATTTTCAGTCTGATACAGACCGACGTAGCCCATTTTTCCAAGCTCTAACAAAGATAAAAACGTAATCAGTGCCTGGCGTGAGCGTTCAATGCGCTCACTAATATCCGCCGAAAACAATTCAGCCATGCGCACTGTAGATCCTGGAATCAGCCGTGTCGACATTTCTAAAATGCGGCTTGCGATCGATTGTAATTTCACGTTCACTTTGTGAATTTTTTTATGCAGCGTCTTCATGGCCTTGCGGTAGGACGATATCAAAGAAAATAAAGCATTTTCTTCAAGTTCGATTTCATCATTACTGACCTCTAATTTTTCGCGGATGCCGCGGGCCCATACATCCCGATTTAACAGGGGGCGGTCATAAAGGGCCTTAGAGGCCTCTTTGTATTTTTCGTATTCTAATAATTTTTGTACGAGCTCTTTACGAGGATCGATATTTTCAACAACATCGCCGTTTTCATCGTACTGTGGCAGTAACATTTTTGATTTAATCTGAATTAATGTGGAGGCCATCGCAATAAAATCGCCAGCGACTTCCAGATCAAATTCTTTCATCAGCTTGATAAAATCTAAATATTGTTTTGTGATTTCTACGATATTAATATTTAAAATATCCATCTCTTCTTTGCGGATGAGATAAAGTAGAAGATCTAAAGGTCCTTCAAATTGTTGAAGCTGAACGCGAATACTGCTCATGGTTAATTTAACCTCATATGATCTTTAATAAGTTTCAAATTTTTACTGGCTTCACTACGGGCTTTTTCGCAGCCATCACGGATTATTGAATCAAGCTGTTTGTTGTTATTCAACAATTCTTTTTTCTTTTCCCGCGGAATTTTCATGAGCTGCTCAAGATTACCACAGAGCTTTGCTTTGCAATCTCCACAGCCAATTCCAGCGGTTGTACATCCCGCAACGACCCACTTTTGATCGGCTTCGGTCGAAAAAAGTTTATGATAGGAATACACATTACACACCAGTGGATTCCCCGGATTTTCTCGCAAAGCACGCTGAGGATCTGTGACCATGGAATTTATTTTTTTCTTCAAGGACTTTTCTTCTTCGGCTAAAAGAATTGAATTATTATAGGACTTCGACATCTTTCTTCCATCTAAGCCCGCAAACGACGGAGTTTCTGTCAGTAGGGCTTTGGGTTCGGGAAGTTTTGCTTTGTACAAGTGATTAAACCGACGAATAATTTCACGAGTTAATTCTAGATGCGCCACTTGGTCGGCACCTACAGGAACTAAATGTCCCTGGTAAATCGCAATGTCAGCGGCTTGTAAAACGGGATAAGCAAAGCGGCCTAAGTTGTGCGTGTCACTGGCTTTAGCTTCTTCTTCGGCATCTTTCCACGTGGGTACACGTTCTAACCAACCCATCGGTGTTAAATTCGAAAAGATCATAAATAATTCGATATGCTCTGGCACCTGTGATTGGATAAACAGCGTGCTTTTTTCTGGATCTAATCCCCAGGCGACCATTTCCGCAAAAATGTCTCGGTTCCACGCTGAAATTTCTGTCGATGATTTGTAATGGCTAGTCATCCCGTGCCAATCCATCACACCGAAGTAGCACTCGTATTGTTTTTGCAACTGCAGACAGTTACTCAGCCACCCTAAATAGTGACCTAAATGCAGTGCGCCAGTCGTGCGCGTTCCGCTCATGACTCTCAAAGAACGGCTCCAGCACTGGCAAAAGCCATCAGGTGTTCAAAAATATAATAAACCGGAGCACGCAGTACTGACAGAGCACCAGTAATCATTAATCCTAATAAAATAAAACTAGTTATTTGCTCGTTTTGCTCGAGCTTATGATTTAGCGCCGCTGGTAAAAATCGCGCTAACACTTTACCGCCATCCAGCGGATGCAGTGGCAGAATATTAAATATCGCCAAAAAAAGATTCGTCAGCACAAACATCTGCAATAAACTCATAATTGGTTTTGCAAATTCGCCCATTAAACTAAAGCGTATCAAAACCGTCATCACAACTGTTGCAACGAGTGCTAGTAACACGTTCGACATCGGTCCTGCTAGCGCGATCCAAAACATGTCAGTGCGCACGTTTTTCAAATTGCGCGTGTTCACAGGAACTGGTTTTGCCCAGCCAAAGAAAAGCGGAATACCGAAAACAATAGCGCTAATTGGCAGGATGAAAGTTCCTATCATATCGGCGTGCGCCATCGGATTTAAAGTTAAGCGCCCCATTTGCTCTGCAGTATCATCGCCGCGCCATTTGGCAACAACGCCGTGAGCGTATTCGTGAAAACATAAAGCAAACAAAAACGGAACGAAAAAAATTGCTAATTTTCCACCAATTTCAACTATATCCATAGCCAACACGCTACCAAAGTTAGGACTCTTGTCGAGGAAAACTTAACAAATGCGCGGACTTTGCACATAAGAACTGCAACAACACAAAAGCTGCACTTGATGCATCTGCTGCGTCTTGTCACTTGATCTAAATCTCAGTTCCGCCTAATTTAGAGCTTTCCAAATGCAAATATCTCGAAGGAGTCTTCTATGACAACGGAAAATGTTCGCCCTGCTTTAACAATGCTTTCAGAAGACGAATCTGCATTTCGCGATGCTGTTCGTAGTTTTGCTGAAACAGAAATTAAACCCCACGTGACTCACATGGATGAGCACGCACAAATGAAACCAGAAATCGTGGCGAAACTTTTTGAAATGGGCCTGATGGGAATCGAATCACCAGAGCGTTACGGCGGTGCTGGGGCGACGTTTACTATGGCGTGTATTGCAGTCGAAGAAATTGGCCGTGTTGACGGCTCTGTTTCTGTTTTGTGTGACGTGCAAAATACTTTAGTTACCAACGCCGTTCTGCGCTGGGGAAGTGAAGCGCAAAAAGAAAAATTTTTACCCCGCTTAGCAAAAGATTGGGTCGGCGCTTATTGTTTGTCTGAGTCGGGTTCGGGATCAGATGCCTTTGCGTTAAAATGCCGGGCTGAAAAAAAAGATGGCAAATGGATACTTAATGGCAACAAGCTGTGGATCACCAACGCGAAAGAAGCCAGCTTTTTTATTGTTTTTGCAAACATGGACACCACTAAAGGTTACAAAGGAATCACGGCCTTCATCGTTGAAAAAGGTTTTAAAGGTTTCACGATTGGAAAAAAAGAAGATAAATTAGGAATTCGCGCCAGTTCCACCTGCGAAATTATTTTTGAAAACTGTGAAGTGCCCGAAATGAATGTACTTGGCGAGGTTGGCAAAGGTTATAAAATTGCAATCGAAACATTAAACGAAGGCCGCATCGGTATCGGTGCGCAAATGGTAGGAATTGCACAAGGCGCCTACGACGCAACTTTAAATTACATCAAATCGCGTGAGCAATTCGGCAAAGCCATCGGTCAATTTCAAGGGGTGCAATTTCAATTAGCTGAAATGCGTGTCGAATTAGAAGCAGCCCGTCTCATGGTGTACAACGCCGCCCGCTTGAAAGATGCTGGCCACGATTTTATCGAATCTGCTGCAATGGCAAAATTATATTCTTCAAAAGCTGCTGAAAAAATTGCGTCTATGGCAATTGATCTGTTTGGCGGAAATGGGTTTACTAAGGAATATCCCGTCGAAAAATTCTGGCGTGATGCCAAAATTGGCCAAATTTATGAGGGCACCTCCAACATGCAGTTGCAAACAATTGCAAAAATGGAAATGGATAAAAATTAAATGGTGGCCACAGTTGTTGTCACCGGTGCAAGTTCTGGCATCGGTGCAGAAATTGCGCGCGAGTTTTCAAAACATGACTACCACGTCATTTTGCTCGGCAGAAGTTTTGAAAAATTAAAAGCAGTGCAAGCTAGCTGTAAAAATCAAACAACGACTTTGGCTTTTGATTTAAAAAATCTAAAAAATCATGAGACCGAAGTGCTGGCCGCTTTAGAAAATAAGCCACCACTAGAAATTCTGATTAACAATGCGGGCGTGTACCAGCAAGAAAGCTTTGCGAAAGGATCAGATCAACTGTGGCTTGAACAATTTACTGTAAATTTAATGGGCCCCGTGCAACTGACCAGATTGTTATGGCCTATTTTTACTAAAAATAAAAAAGGCAGCATTTTAAATATTTCTTCAACACTAGGAATTAAACCAGCACCGAATACGTCGGCGTACTCAGCTATGAAGGCCGCCATGAATAACTGGACCATTACGCTAGCGCAAGAAGGCGGAACCCACAATATTCGAGTGAACGCAATTTGTCCCGGCATCGTAGACACTCCGATTCACTCTTTTCATAGTATGGCACCTGAAGAAAAATCCCGCGTGAAATCGCAAATGGGAAAACTGCAAATGATTTCTAACATCGGTACGCCAGTAGACATTGCTAAATCAGCATTTTTCTTAGCCAGTGACCACTCACTCTTTACAACAGCTAGTATCCTGACCGTAGACGGCGGGATTGGCCTTAAGTGAAACGCATACTGATTGTAGCTGCGCATTTCACCGCCGCACATTTTTATAAAAATGATTCTATGACTGAAGCCGAAAATAAGAAAACTTTTGGAAAATGCTTTACCCCTCACGGGCACGGTCATGATTACAAAATCGAAGTTGGCTTTCATGTAGCTTCTGAGCTAACAGATGCTACACTGCTGAAATCTCGTAATGAACTGCAGCAAGAACTAAAACAGTTAACAGATCAATTAGATTACCAACATTTAAACTTTGATGTTCCTGAATTTAAAAAAGCAATTCCTACCACAGAAAATATTTTACTGTATTTCGAAAAAAAACTATCACAGTTAAAACTTAAAAATAAATTAGTGTTTATAAAGCTTTTTGAAACTAAAGACCTTTGGAGTGAGAAATATTATGTCACAGGATAAACCTCCAAAAGAGCTGATGCGTCTTTCTAAGCTGATGTCAGAACGTGGAATCTGTTCACGCCGTGAAGCTGATGATTACATCTCTCAAGGCTTAGTTTTTGTGAATGGCGAGCGCGTGCAAGAGCTAGGATTTAAAGTCACTAGTGATGCGAAGATCACTTTAGATTCCCCAGCGCTGAAACAACAGAATAACCTGATCACGATTTTAATTAACAAACCGATCGGCTATGTTTCGGGCCAACCCGAACCCGGTTATGAACCGGCTATTCGCTTAGTGAAAGACAGCACGCAATTTAGTAATCAAAAGCGCACCCTGCAACACGGTGACATGAAAAATTTGGCCGTGGTCGGCAGATTAGACATTGATTCACAAGGGTTACTTATTTTTACGCAAGACGGCCGTTTAGCAAAAAAATTAATCGGTGAAAATTCCCAGGTCGAAAAAGAATACATGGTGCGGGTTGAAGGCTCTTTATCCAATGAGCAATTAGGTCTATTAAATTTTGGCTTAGAACTTGACGGTGAAAAATTAAAACCTGCGAAAGTCGATTGGATCAACGAGGATCAACTGCGTTTTGTATTAAAGCAGGGTAAAAAACGCCAAATCAGACGCATGTGTGAACTGGTAGGCCTACGGGTTACCGGCCTTAAACGCGTGCGCGTGGGTAAGCTAATGCTAGGAAAACTTCCTGAAGGTCGCTGGCGTTTTCTTGATCCAGACGAAGAGATCTAACGTGAGTGATGATTACCTAAAAAAGCCAGTCGCAGGTTCTGTAAATATAAAATTTCAGCGTCTGTAAAACCAGCTTTTCGACGTAGTTCCACAGAAATATTTTCCACGCGCTTTGGCAACACCCACCGCAACTTATCCATACGCTCGGAAAAATCGGTGCTGGGGTCGATCTTCTCGACTGCACAAATATTTCGGTACCAGCGCGATCCAAATTCCACATGACTGATTTCATCATTAAAAATTCGTGTTGCTGCTTTTTGTACAGGCTTTGCATCCACACCCTGTAGGCGACGTAAAATGGTTTCGCCAGCATCCAGGCCGCTGCCTTCTAAAAAACGGTGCACGATCAGGATACGGTCTAAGAGCGAATCATTTTCGCTGGTCGACGACCACAGCGCGCAGTGCACAGGCCAGTCGCCCCATTTAAAACCAAGACCTTCGATTTCTGTTAAGCACATTTCCAGATGTTCGCTTTCAGATAAGGTAATCTCCCACAGTTGTTCTCTAAATTCGCGTGGAGCTTCAGGAAATTCAACCAGGGTGCGTAGTCCTAATTCCATGGCCTGTAATTCAATGCTGGCTAAATCATGCAGTAAGCGCGCTTGGCCTGCCTTTAATGATAAACCTTTTTTCTCCGGCAGCTGTTTTGGTGCCAGTAGGCTTATGTCTCGGGCGGGAATTTTTGGAGCTATTTCTTTAACTTTTAAATTAAAAATGGCCTCGGAACTTTGCCGAATTATTAGGAGTTTTTTAAAAATATTAGGTTCATGATAGGCCCACATTGTTTCGGTACGATAGCACACGGCCTAGACCTAGACAAACTAACTCCGGGTAGGATAATTTAAGAGTCTATTTTGCTGAAGGAGAATCGCATGGGTAAGGGTTGGAAAGCTGCTGGTAAATCAGAAAATGCGCAGAAAAAAGGAGCCATGTTCACAAAAGTGGCCCGAGAAATTCAAGTCGCATCCAAGCTAGGTGGCCCAAGCCCCGATATGAATGCCCGCTTGCGTATGGCCATTGATGCGGCTAAGGCAATTTCTTGTCCTAACGACACTATTGATCGCGCGATCAAAAAAGGCGCGGGCCTGTTAGATGATGGAAAAATTATTGAAGAATTATCTTACGAAGGCTATGGCCCCCACGGAGTCGGCGTGATCGTTGAATGCCAAACAGATAACAAGCACCGTACGGCGCCTGAAATGCGCAGCGTTTTTAAAAAGCATGACGGTAACTTAGGTGAAACAAATAGCGTGGCTTGGATGTTTTCCCGCGTCGGTGCAGTTGAAGCCACCAAATCGGGAGCCTTTGATATTGATGAAGAGGCCATCGAAGCCGGTGCTGATGATGTCGCAAAAAATGATGATGGCTCGTATGAGTTTATTACGTCGTTTGAAAATTTAGATGCGCTTAATAAAGCTTTGCAGGCCCGCGGCTGGAAAATTTCTTCAGCGTCACCCTCTTACAAAGCCACAAATATTACTGAGCTTACGGAGGCGCAGAGAAAAGATGTCGAAGAATTTTTAAATGCAGTTGATGATTTAGATGATACACACAAGGTTTTTGCGACCATTTAGTTTAAATTAATAGGTGTGCGACAGCCGGTTAGCTTCGGCGGATTTTTTTTGTTTTTATTTTCTTTAGTTTAATTCTCATATCGCCTTGACTGGCAGCTTTTCGAGTGGGCTTATTAGTAACGGACTCTGCCTGAGTTTTCATTTTTACTTTCCCCAGTTTTTTAGATCCTGCTTTCGCACCTAATTTGGCAGTGACGGCACCTTTTTTCTTTGGTGCTTTCAGTTTTTGTTTAGTCACTTGAATTTCTCGTTCGCTGGATCTAATCATATCACTCACTGGTAAAAATTCTTTTTCACAGGCCTCGGCTTTGACGGCCGTGGCAGCAGTGAATAGGTTTGCAGAGCAGTTTTGAAAAATAAAAATCATTCCGGCCGCAAGAACTGCGTAGATAAAGATAGCAACTTTTTTGTTATTAAAATGCATTGTCTAGGTATCGGAATAAAAAACAGGACCCTTGAAAAAGTATTATGTTTCAAATTGATTCAGTACTGCAGACTCAACCAAGCCTGAAAGCACCGAGTGAAATTGAGATGCCATTTGCAATTTACTTTCACCAAATCGGCTAACAAATTCATTTTTTATAAGCGGCACTTGAGCTGTGCCACCTGTTAAACAAACTAAGTCAATTTCAGCTGGGCCTAATCCCGCTTTTTCTAAACAGCGATCAAGACTCGCAAAAATTTTCTCGCTCAATGGTTGCGACCAGGCCACAAAGTCACTGATTAAAAAATCAGTTTTAATTTCAAGCCCTGGGTAATCAAAATGAAATGCCACCTTGCAGTCTTTTGACAGCCCTATTTTTGTCTGTTCAATGTGTTCAAAAAAAGAAAAAATTTGCTGGTCATCAATCAAAGTAAACAACTGATCTATGGTCGTTTTATCCCGGTCTGAAATTGCGCACTTGCGAACTTCTTTGATAAACTCGTAGGTTTCCTTTTCTTTCAAATGAACTGTGTGGGCTGGGTGATTTAATTTTTGCAAAATTCCAGGTGGCATACTGAGACTATTTGAGGACATCGGCAATCTGTATGACGATTTCGCACCGAAATTAAGGTTCAAGCGCTCGCTCATGAACACGCTATCAAAAGAGTCCCCTGCTAACGGACAGCCCTCGACGGCAAGCACATCGTTTTTATCAAAGGCATTGGGTCGTAGGCGCACAACTGTAAAGTCTGATGTTCCTCCGCCAAAATCTCCGATCAGAATTGTTTTTTCGGTTTTAATTTTTTT